>CAZHWV010000071.1:0-21653 GCA_964536185.1 uncultured Anaerolinea sp.
TTCACCGGTTAGTAGACGATGATTTTTTCAGGACACACCACGCGGTGTTAGGCACTTTTGTCTTTATTTAATAACTCGCGATTGCCAAAATCGAATTTGAATGAAGTATCCAACGCGCCTTTCGCGCATACATCAACGCACTCCATGCACAGTATACACTCGGTCGAAAGAACTCTTTGCTTATCCAAAACGTACTCAGAAACACGAATATCCATTGGGCACATTTTATTGCACGCACCACAATCATTGCATTTCTCAACGTGACCGTCGATTTTGATTAGTGCGAAGCGACTGGTTATTTTTTGCAGGGTGGGAATTGGACATACATACTTGCAAAACGCGCGATTGTCTTGAAGCGCATACGCCAATGCGATGCCAACCACATAGTACAGAACATTGCCGCCGAGAAGCCAATATAACTCGGTGAGACTCTGATCCTGAACGCGATAGTTAAACCCCCACCAAAGCACCGCCACTAATCCCAAACTAAGCGCGAAGTGAATGTAGCGCAGATAGCCCCACTTATCGGAAAGTCTTCCCCGTTTATTCCGCTTATAGGGCAACAAGTCCAAGACCATAGCAGTCCAACAAGCCCAGCCACACCAACCGCGATTGAATACCAGCGTGCCAACTATTTTTGCTACCAAATAGTGAATGACTGACCCGGCAAAGAAGCCCGATAAGATGTAAAAGAAAAACCCTTCAATCTGCATATTCTCTCGCTGGAACAGTCCCAGAAAGACCAGCATATAGGCACCCACCAGAAACTGAGCCAACCTGCGTCCCCAGAGTTTTTTCCGTCTGGGAAGTGCCGAGTATATTCCAATGCCGATGCCCAGTGCAGTACCGATATACCCAAAATTATAAAGATAGAAGATGCGACCAGTGGTTTGCCACAAGCCCACTGCGATGACCCAGAAGATAATCATCATAATCAGTGGTCCCTTGAAACGAGCATAGTCGAAAGTGTCTTCAGATTTCATTTCATTTCCTTTTCGGTTGTCATGATTTACTAAAACTACTCGAGTTACGAATTGTATGCAGCGCCCAACTATGTATTAGCCGGAACTTTTCCGTCCATCCCCCCAGTACAGGGTCTTATACGGAATCTCCCCGCTGTCTGTCACCCGCCGGCGCGCAGCCTGGCCGCGTACCACACCAGCGCCTGCATCCTCCGCCACCCCCCTCGCTCTCAGCGATTGACCTTGATCGCCCCAGCTGCCTCCGGGTCAAAGCCAGCCACAACGGGCCAGGCCGGTTGAGCAGGTCGCACAGTTCATGTGGTGTAAATTCCATTTCAAACCCCTCCATGAGTTGGTCATTTTTTCCGACTCTATCGCGAGATCCCGATCATTTGTCGCTTAGTTTGATTTCGATATAATCTTTCTCCCAGTACAGTTCCCAGCGTTCGATCCATTTTTCTTCCGTCATGGCCTCATCGACCTTACCCGCCATACGAAAGGTCATATCCGTGATCCAGGTCTTGAACGCCGCCAGGCTTTCATCTTTTGGGCTGGGTGCGCTGGTGATTTGTGTGTCCATTTTTCAGTCTCGCTTTCGATATCCATTATTTGATTGCGGTGGCGGAGGCCTAGGGAGGCAAGAGGCGGATGCGAAGGCGGGGCAAGGTCCCGAAGGTGCGGGAGAGGCCCGCATTTGTCCATTGCACCACATCAAGATGGCGGGCCATCATTTTTCCCGAATGGACCCTGCGTGTCCTGAGAACGCTTCGTGTGCCGCCGTTTTCTAGTTTGACCACGATTGTAACTCTATGATGTTGCCTTCTGGATCAGTCACGTAGCACCAAGTTACTTTTGCTCCAGTTGCAACCTGTAAAGTGACAATTTCACCGACCGCTTTTCCGCCTGCTTGCAAAACTGAATTTTGGGCGGCGGCTACATCATCAACCGAAAATGCAATATGTCCAAAACCTGGTCGATTTACGGCGGTTTTGTTACGCCTTTGGAGAATATTGTAGTTGAAAATTTCTAGCGTGGGTCCATTATCCCCATAACCAGGCATTCGCAAATGAACGCCGCGCAGGTGAGCACCTGGAATGCCTGAGCCTGCTTCGAGTTTTTCTCCTTGAAAGTCGCGTTCTGGTGGAACGGGGACACATCCAAAGAGTTGTTGGTAGAAATTTGAAAGGACTTGCCAATCTTTAGCAATAAGATTTGTGTGAACATACTTCGCTGGAATTACCATGTTTTATCTCCTGCAATTTGATTTGTCTCGAATAGGATGATCGAAGACAACAGAATTGCGTAAAACTTATAGGCAGCGATAATGCGTAAGGCAGCTAATTATGTATTAGCCGGAACATTTCCATCCATCCCCCCAGTACAGGGTCTTATCCGGAATCTCCCTGCTGGCACCCGCCGGCGCGCAGCCTGGCCGCGTACCACGCCAGCGCGGCGCGGCTCAGCTTCGGGGCGCATGCGCGCGCTGCTCACGAGCGGTCAGGTAACTTGCTTGCGGTCATTGTAGCACGCTGTAAAGGCTGGGGCAATGACTGGTTTTTGGGATGCGTCTTAATACCATCGCGGGCATTTATGGATTCGTACCCGACAGACCCTAAAGGTCTCCAAGACCTTTAGGGTTTTCTTTTTTGGTAGGGCCTGTATTTCTTTCTAATTTTCGCGTGGTCAATTTTCTGGCAGCGCCAACAGCGCGAATAAGCCCCATCCGCCACACTCTGCAGCTCCAGGCAGCCCTTCTCGACCTTCTGCCCGCACAAACCCACAAAATACTTCTTATCGACAGTCTCGCGGCAAATGATGTGGAAAACACTACTCTGCAGGTTCCGAAGCAACACAGCTCACCTCCCCATAAATTTATTCACCTTGCAGGTAACACAGTCACAATCGCGCACGTGACCGTTTTCTGACCTTTCCGGCGCAGGCTCGCCCGCCTCCAGCGCGCGGATGATCAAGCCCGTCCACTTGTTTCCGCACAGGCCCTTGGCTTCGAATTCGGCGATTTTTGACTGCAGGTAATCCGGGGTAATGTGCTCGAGGGATAGGAGCGCCTCCGTGCGCTCGTTGCGCCGGATGCCGGCTGCGGCCAGGATGCGCCATATTTCCAGCACCTCAGCCTGGGGTTTTTCCCGGATCTGCGAGTCGGAATTTTGCGCAGCGCTTATTAAGCAGTCGGAATTATTCCGCTTAATAGTATTAGTATTAACATCTAGATCTATTACAGAGTCTTCAAGATCTTTAATAATACTAATAGAGTCGGAAAAATTCCGGATCAAGGACCGGCGCAAGTCCTGCGCCAAAAACCAGCCCGACCTGGAACGATCCACCATGCCCTGCTCGAGCAAATATTGGCATGCCATTTGGATCGGTTTATCCGTATACCCGCTCGAGCGCGCCAACCATTCTTTGCTGACCGGCAGCGGGAAAATCGCCAGCAGCGCCAGCACTGCCAGTGGCGCGCCTTTCAGTTCCCTGACCCGCCCTACACTGATCGAACAACCGCTTTGCGTGATCGAACAACCGCTTTGCGTGATCGAACAACCGCTTTGCGTGATTTCAAGCATATTGCCTCCATGAGAGACTCCAATTGGGTGTAAAATTATTTTGCCTGAGTTATGAGAGACTCCAGGTAAAAAGGTCAAGTTTCGGCTTGGCCTTTTTTATTGCCCACCGCGTGCACCTGCATAGACTGAAATAGCAAATTTCTGCACCTCCTTTTTTTTACCGAACCGTGATTTTCCATCTCCACCCCTCCTGGGCTGGAACCGTTCTATGAATTATAGAACTTTTGTTCGAATTAATCAATACCCGCCTTCCTTAAAAGCAAAATGGACATAGCCAATGACTGATTTTGATGAACGCGCCAAAGAATGGGATTCCGACCCGGCCAAAGTGGAGCGCGCCCGCGTGGTGGCAAACGCCATGCGCGCCGCCCTGCCGCTTAACGCCAAAATGACCGCCCTCGAATATGGCTGCGGAACCGGGCTGCTGAGCTTTGCCCTGCAGCCGGAATTCGCCGCCATCACCCTGGCGGATAGCTCGGAAGGCATGCTGGCCATGCTGGCTGGCAAACTCAAGGCAGCCGGGGTGAATAACCTGTTCCCGCTCAAACTCGACCTGGCCTGCGACCCACTGCCGGCCAGCCGTTTTGAGGTTACTTTCTCACTGATGACTCTTCATCACATCCCCCAGGTTGACTTTGTTCTGGGCCAGTTTTTTGCGCTCCTGGCCCCGGGCGGCTGGCTGTGTATCGCCGACCTGGAGGCCGAGGACGGCTCATTCCACCCCCAGGGCACGCCCGGCATTCATTTCGGCTTTGAGCGCGCAGCCTTGCAAAAACAGGTCGAGGCGGCCGGCTTCGGCGAAGTGCATTTTTCAACGGCTTTCGAGATCCATAAAATGGTCGGCGGCGAAAACAAGAGCTTCCCGGTTTTCCTTTTGACGGCCCACAAGCCCTGAACCTGCGCCGTGCCAGGCCCGACTGCTACGGGAGAATCTTTGCATCCCATGGCAGGCTGACCATGAAGCGGCTGCCCTGACCGAAAATACTGGCCACTTCCACGCTCCCGCCGTGCAGCTCAGCCAGGTTCTTAACCAGGGAAAGACCCAGCCCGGTGCCGTTGTACATACGCGAGAGGCGCGTATCCAGCTGCTGGAAAGGCAGGAACAGGCGCGGCAGGTCTTCCTCGCGGATGCCAATGCCGGTATCCGTGATCGTGATGCGCACCTGGCCAGCTTCGAGAATGCCCGTGACCACCAGCTCGATGCGCCCAGCCTCCGGAGTGAACTTGACGGCATTGCTGAGCAGGTTGATCAAAATCTGGCGGACGCGGCGTTCATCAGCATTGAGCATGATCTTCTCAGGCTGGATGCTGAAACGCAAGTCCTGCTTCTTTTTCTCGGCCAGGTGGTTGACCATCTCCAGGCTGGCGGTGCAGACGGCGGCCAGCGAACATGGCGCGAGCTGCAGGGTGAGTTGGCCGGATTGCAGCTTGGAGAAATCGAGGATTTCGTTGATCAATTCCAACAGCAGCTGGCCGCTTTTTTCGATGTTCTGGACGGCAGTTGTTTGCTTCGGGTTCATTTCGCCATAAGTGGAATACTGCAAGACCTGGGCCAGGCCCAGGATCCCGGTCAGTGGTGTGCGCAGCTCGTGGCTGATAATCGCCAGGAAATCATCCTTGGAACGTGAAGCTTTTTCGAGCGCAGCGTTGGCCATCTGCAAATCGCGGGTGCGCTCGAACACGCGCTGCTCCAGCTCGGCATGCGCCGCAACCAATTCAGCCTCCACCCGCTGGCGCTCGGTGATGTCGCGGGTCACGCTGATGATATGGGCCACCCCTTGCAGGGAAAATACCCTGGCCGAAAGCAGCCCGGCAAACGGACTGCCGTCTTTGCGTTGGAAAATGATTTCCAGATTGTCGCAGACCCCTTTTTCGGCAAGCGTGGCAGTAACCAATGCGCGGTCATCTGGATTTTGTAACAGGTGGATCTCGAGACTGGATTTTCCAAACACATCGACATGGGTGAAACCGGTCAGATACGTAAAGCTATCGTTGATCTCGACAATCAAACCATCGCTCAGGCGCGTGATCACAACCGCATCCGGAGTGGTATTGAAGATCAGTTCCTGGTTTTCACTGGCCTGACGTCGCTCAGCCTCCAGGCGCTGGTTGACCAGCAGGATGTAACCAAAGGTGGTCAGCGTCGACACGATCAGTCCGCCCAATAATGCTATCATCTGCGAGGCTGAGGCGTTGAGCAGATCCTCACCTGGTTGAGCAAGCGCCTCGAACAAACCGCTCAGGATCAAGGCACTGCCAAAGACCAGGAATATCGCCACAAGAAAGTACGCCGAACCGCTGACCGCGTCAGACTTGTTGTGTAAGATCACCCGGGCGGTGATAAACATCAATGCAGCGCTGGCCAGGTAATGAATCGCCCGCCGCATGACAAAATTATCGTTGATGCTCGTGAAATAGATATCCGCCAGGGTAAAAACAACCAGGAATAAGATCAGCGGTGCGCGGCGTTCACGCCGGTTGAAGAAGCGCAAAAAGCCGATATAGATGAACACCTGGCTGCTGATGAACAGCAGGTTGTTAGCCATAATTGCGATGGAGGTCAGTTGGGGGAAAGCGCGCAAGTAAAGAAAGGCGTAGCCGAGCCCGCTGCTCGCAATCCCAAGCGTCCACCAGCCCAACCCATGGCGGTTTTTATCCAGCCGCCATTGAACGAATAGGGCTGTGAATTGCAAGAGATTCATGATGCTCGAGATAATCGCCAGCGTGTTGATATCAATCTTCATACATTCATCCTGCCCATCCTGACCCATAACCCTGACAACCCCAGGTGCGTTTTCTCCAGGCAGAGGCGCTCACTTTTTCAGGGTTGGTAATTTTTCAGAAAAAACATCCGCCTGCCCGCTGTTCAGCTCCCAAATAGGACTTTCAGGAAGACCAGCACCAGGGTTTCAAGATTTGTCCGCTTGGAAGAGGTTGAGTCCCTAGCAGTTATTTTATCCTTATTCTGGGCAAAATATCACCCCAACCTCATATCGTTGCGATCAGGGTGCTCTTTCGATTAAGATCGGAGAGCCGGCGCTAACTTAAATCCTTCGTGGGCAAAAGCAGCGGGTAGAGCGTAGTAAAATAAGGACAAGTTATCTCAGTTTACGCGCAGGCCGCCGCTATTTGGCCCGCCTGGAATCCTACCCAGGCTTGTTGAATTTTAAAAATCATCTCAGAGGAGTTTTTAACATGACTGATCAGTTTGATGTGGTTGTTATTGGCGCGGGACCAGGCGGATATGTCGCCGCCATCCGCGCCGCGCAGTTGGGTCAAAAAACCGCGATCATCGACAAGCAATGGCTGGGCGGCGTATGCCTGAACGTCGGCTGCATCCCCTCCAAGGCCCTGCTGCGCAACGCGGAAATTGCCCACACCCTGCGCGAACGCGGCAAGGAATTTGGGTTTTCGTTCGATAACCTGGTGCTCGATTTTAGCGCAGCCACCAAGCGCAGCCGGCAGGTCTCAGACCGGCTGGTCAAAGGCGTGGGCTTCTTAATGAAGAAAAACAATATCAGCGTCCACATGGGCACTGCAAAACTGACCGCCAAAGATAGCGTGACCGTCACCGATAAAGACGGCAACGTGACTGAACTCAAAGCCAAAAATATCATCGTCGCTTCGGGCGCATCCAGCGCCGTGCCCGGCGCCTGGAAAGTGGACGGCGAAAAAATCGTCACTTACCAGGAAGCCATCCTGCAGGAGAAATTACCCAAATCGGTGGTGGTCATCGGCTCCGGCGCGATCGGAGTCGAGTTCTCGACGATTTGGAGTTCCTATGGCGTGGATGTGACCATCGTCGAGATGCTGCCACGCATCGTCCCCCTGGAGGATGTGGAAGTAAGCGCCGAGTTGGAGAAAGCCTTTAAAAAACGCGGGATCAAGACGCTTGTCGGGCACAAGGTCGAAGCGGTTGAGACCACGGCGACTGGCGTGCGGGTAACCGTCTCGTCCGGGGGCGAAAGCAAAGTCCTGGAAGCCGAACAGGCCCTGGTTGCCATCGGATTCCGCCCGAATTCAAAGGGGTTGGGGCTGGAAGAAGTCGGCGTGAAGATCAGCGAACGCGGCTTTATCGAAATCGACGAAAAAATGGCCACCAATGTGCCCGGCATCTGGGCCATCGGCGATGTCACCGGAAAACTGATGCTGGCCCACGTTGGTTCCGCCATGGGCATCGTCTGCGCCGAGCATATCGCCGGGCACGAAACGGTCACACTGGACTATGAGATGATGCCGCGCGCCACCTACAGCCAACCGCAGATTGCCTCCTTTGGGATAACCGAAGCCCAGGCCAAGGAACGCGGCCTGTCGGTAAAAATCGGGCGCTTCCCCTTCCAGGCCAACGGCAAAGCCCTTGGGCTGGGTGATTACAGCGGTTGGGTCAAGCTGGTGGTCGATGAAAAATACGGTGAAATTCTTGGCGCGCACATGATCGGCCCGGAAGTGACCGAGCTGCTGCCCGAGCTGACCCTGGCGCACATGCTCGAACTTACCCCGGAAGAAATTGCGCGCAACGTGCACGCCCACCCAACCCTTTCGGAAGCGATCATGGAAGCGGCCCACGGCGCAGTCGGCAGCCCAATTCATATGTAGATGGAAGACGGGGGACGGATTGGCCCTTAAAAGCGGCCTGCACCGGGGGAGGACCCGGTGCAGGCATTCGCCAAAGGAGGAGACAGCGAGAGGCAAATAATTGCCATCTGTCAATTCCAATAATACTACTTTGTGTCAATTATCACAAAGTCATTTGTCACCCAACAGCAGTGACGAATTTCACAATTTCCCAGGCTGCAAGTCAGATAAAAATGCGCGCACAATCCGGACAGCTTCTTCGCGATCCACATATTGGCGGATGAACAGATGGGGATCCGGGTTGCCGGAGATCATCTTGGAAATGGCCCGCTCGCGGCGATGACAGGCCAGGACAGGCTTGCCCAGCCCCAGCGCGAAGCCGATTTCGTAGCCGACTCCGTGGGAGGGTGTGCTCACTTCGGCCACGAGCACATCCGCGGCACTGATCCAGGCAATATCGCGCGCATAAACATCGGACGGAGCAACGATCAGTTCTTCTTCGCGGACCGAGGCCGCGGCCAGGCTCGCGGTGGGCACGCTGTGACCATCCGCCAGCATGGCCGCCACCAGGGCTTGAAAAACTGGCTCAAACTCGCGCCCCCCGGTAATGGAACAGGCAAAATAAATATTCATATGCTCTCCAGGCGTTATTTGCGTTTCAAGTCATCCAGCAGGCCGGATTCCCGGCGGGGCGAGGGCAGCGGCTGGCGGCGCGGATTTCGGCCCAGGGAACGGCGGCTGTCCAGCTCCGTGCTGAAGCGCAGCCAATCGTCGACGAAAAGCACAAGATGGGCCGTGTTGTCGTAGAAAAAAAAGGGTGAAAGAAAAAAGCGCAGAACTGCACGCGATAGCGGGGTTGCAGTCAGATGGATGACAATCACTGTACTATTTGAAACCGGACCGATAAGCTCACGCTTCCAACTGGAAAGGCTCCTGGGTGGAAACAGGCTGAACAACTGGGCAGTGACCGAACGCTGAATACGCTTATACGAGATATTCATGCGCAAGAAAGGCGTCGCCAGGCGCAGATGATCATCAAAAAGCTGCACGTACGCCAGCTTACGCATAATCAGCAGCAGCAGGGTAAACAGCAAGCAAATCGAGCCGACAGCCAGCAAGACCGTGCCGCCCAGGACCGGCAAGACCGGCAGAGGGTTATCCACCGTGGCGGCAAAGTAGCGTTCCGCCCCCCACAACACGCCCACATTGAGATATAAAGCCAAAGCCAGCAGCAGGGTCATCGGCCACCAGCGGTTGAGCATATATTCATAAATCAACAAACGATATTTTCGCCCGCCCTTGCCCATGCCTACTCGTCTTCGCCAGCGGAGCGGCTCAAAACAGGGCCATCCGGCCCGGCTTCGCCGGTCATGCGCTCACTCAAGCGCGCAATGGCGCGTTCGAGATGCTCGCCGCGCAAACTGAAGGTGATATCGCCGCGAGTCTTTTCGATGATGTTGCGAGCAATGTCAGTCTGGCGGCGCAGACCGGCGGTGATCGCATCCGGGTAATCCATGGTGACCAGCACGGCATAGATATCATCCATCTGGGTCAACAGGCGCTCGGCTTCGCTGGAATAGCCGTGGCGCAGGATATCCAGGCAGCGCCGGCGCAATTCGCCGACAACTTCAGACAAACCATTCAGATAGGTATTAAACTCGACGCCCAATTCTTTGGGGCCGATCAGGGGCTGGTTTTTGATCAGCGCGCAGGTCACGTTGGCTTCTACAAATTCTTTGAGCGCATCCTGGGTATAACCGGCGTAATACAGGTCTGGGAATTCGGCCACTGCCGCGCGCAGCGAGTCAGCTAATTTGCGCGCTTCGTCCAGCTGCGCCTGCATGGTTTCGTCTTCGTCGCGGTGGACGGCGCGAATCGCCTGGGAACAAAAACGGGTCAAGGCCCGCGCCTGGGACAGGGCCTGGTCGCGAACGGCGGTGCGAGCATCAAACTGAATACGGATAAGTTCAGATATCGAATCGAGATGATCCATTTAGGAATTACCTTCTTCGGCTGAATAGGTGCTGTCGGGGGGTTGCTGCGCTGGTTTAAACAAGTGATCAGCCAGCGAAGACCTGGGCATGGAGATTTCGCCGAAGGTGGCTTCATAACGCGCCAGGTTTTCACCCAGGGCCTTATACAACAATTTTGCGCTAAGCGGCGCCATGAGAACGCGCGCGCCTACCCGAGCCTTGTTTTCGCCCGGCAGTAAGTGAGCAAAATCAAAAACCAGATCGGCCGGGGAATGGGCAATGCGCACCAGGTTGGCGTATACCGGCTGAATATCGGCCGGGACTTCAAGCGTAGTTTGCGGACGAGTTGCGGGAACCGCCATGCGAACATCCTTCTGGAAAGCCCCTGGGAGGTTTAGACACTCCCAGGGGCCGCCTGCTTTAGAATGGAATATCTTCTTCGGGGGCACCGACAAAGGAACCGCCGCCATCGCTGCTGCCAGCGCCTTCGCTTTCGTTGCGCGATGAGAGGAAGCGCACATTGTTGGCGCTGACTTCAAAGGAAGCTCTGGGGGCGCCATCCTGGCTGGTCCAAACACGCGGCCCGCCAGTCGCATTATCGGCAGTCAAACGACCTTCGACAAGGACTTTGCTGCCTTTCTTAACATACTGATTACAGGTTTCGGCCGTCTTGCCCCAGGTGGAAACGCGAAACCAGATGGTTTCTTTGACCGTTTCGCCGCTGTTGGCGGTGTACTGACGATTGGTCGCCACCGAGAAAGTGGTAACTGCCTGGCCGGAAGGTGTGTAACGCATTTCCGGGTCTTTACCGACGTTTCCAGCAAGGATCAGGGTATGGTACATGTTGTTATCCTCCATAAAAGTTAAGGTACCGCCGCAGCGCGACGGGGACAATTGTGTGATTATTCAATTTTACACTACACCCACCAGATTGAAACATGCGAAACGATGCAAATCAGGATGAATGTTAGGCTCCCAGGGCCGCCTGGGCCAGTTCAGGATTTCAACCTGGAGGCCAGCAGTTCAGCAATATCCTGCACCTGCAAGGAATCGTTATCGGCTCGGGACGCATCGACCATCATTGACAGGCAGAATGGGCAAGCAACCGCCAGCGTACTGGCCCCGGTGGCTTTGGCTTCATTAAATCGCACAGTGTTGACCCGGGCAGAGCCTGGTTCTTCTTCCTTCCACATCTGCGCGCCGCCGGCTCCACAGCAAAAAGATTTGGCTGAATTACGCGGCATTTCGACCGTCTCCAGCCCAGCCAGCTTGAGCGAATCACGCGGCGCGGCCGTCAGCCCGTTCTGCCGTCCCAGGTAGCATGGATCATGGAAGGTCACCAACAACTGCTCAGCGCTCTCCATAATTTGGATTTTCCCGGCTCCCACCAGTTCATTGATCAGCTGCGTATGGTGAATAATTTCATAGTTCCCACCAAAGGCCGGGTACTCATTCTTGATCGTATGCAGGCAGTGGGGGCAGGTAGTCACGATGCGTTTGGGCTTGAGCTCGTTCAACAGTTCGACATTGCCCTGGGCCAGGCCGAAGAAAATATCTTCACGCCCGGCGCGGCGAGCCGAATCCCCGGTGCAGGATTCGTTTTTGCCCAGCACTGCAAAATTCACTCCGGCGGCGTTCAAGATTTTTGCGAAAGCTTGCGCGGTTTTCTGCGCACGCGCATCGGTCGCCGGGGCGCAGCCCACCCACCACAAAATATCCGGTTCAGGATTCTGTTCAATCGTTGGCACATTCAAACCCTGGGCCCACTTCATCCGGTCAGCCTGAGGCACATTCCAGGGATTCATGTTGCGCTCCATGCCCTTGAAAGCATTTTCCAACTGCTTGGGAAAAGCGCTTTCCATCATGGCCAGGTTGCGGCGAATGTCAAGAATATCGCGCATGGGTTCATTCCCGACCGGGCAAATGTCCACGCAGGCAGCGCAGGAAGTACAGGCCCAGATGGCCTCGGGGCTGATCAACTCGTCCAGGGGTTTGTCTGTACCCCCACCCAGGTTGAAATTATAGCGTTTATTGATTTCCAGGGCTGCCGGGGAGAGCACTTTACCGGTGTTATAGGCCGGGCAGACCTCCTGGCAACGAAAACACATGATGCAGGCATACGCGTCGATGATCTGCTCATAGCCGAGATCACTAACTTTGGCAGCGCCGAACTGCTCGATGGACTGATCATCCAGGTTAATAAAACTCAACTGCCCGATCGATGGGCGTTCAGGCTTGAGCGCGAAGTTGATCGGCGCAAAAAACAGGTGCAGGTGCTTGGAAGTTGGGAAATATGGCAGGAAGGCGACTACCGCGCCGATCGACAGCCAGAACATGAGGTGCTCGCCAACCACCAACGCAGCCGGATCAACCCCCGCCCATAGCTTTGCCACGGACGAAATAACCGGCTGCCAGGGGTCAACGCCGCCGGCCAGGGCCACATTAAAAGATTCGCCCAATAAACGCCCAGAGTTGTGTAAAAATATAAAACCTGCGACGATGGCCGAATCGCGGTTGATCCCGGACCTTGCGTGCGCATCCAGCAAAGTCGAGGCGCGCGTGGCCAGTGTTGCCGGACGCAGCACGAAACGGCGCACAGCCATGGCCAGTATGCCGACCAGAATGACCACGTTGGCAATATCCGCCAACAGCCGGTAAAGATCGCCAAACAAGCCCGTGTTGTTCAGCAGGCGCCAGCCCGTGTAAGCATAGATCAAATCGCCAAGGTTAATCAGCAAAAAAGCGATAAAACCCCAGCCGATGAAAGCGTGCAGAATACTGGGAATCAGGCGAAAGCGGAACACCGGTTGAAAAGTTAAGAATTTGACGATCGCCGCGCCGGCTTTTTTTGCGACCACAGGCCACTCCGGCTTGCCTTTGCCGCTGGAAATGTTCTGGATAATGCGCTGTACCCCTCGCCAGGTAAAATACAGCGACAGGCCCACAGCCAGCATAAACAGGATCTTTTCAACGAATGTCAACATGCTGCCTCCTTTTGGTTGTCCCTGAAGCGCAAAGAACAAAGCGGCAAGCTCCCTTCAGGCCAGGAACTTACCGCTTTTCGAGCAAAGAAATTGAGAGCAGGCAACCAGTTTCACCCCGGTCGTTTCAGCCCTGGGTGACATCAGCCAGGTTGAAAAGCAGGTCAGCCGTTAGTTCATCGTGATGCAGCTTGACATACTCCCAAAGTTTTGTCTCGGCGTGGGTAAACATGCGCGAGACATGGCGCACAAGATAAACCGGCTGGGTAATTTTGAAACCATCCACGGCCACTTTCTTTACGCGTCCCAAGGCCAGGCTGCGCGAAGCCATCATTTCTGAAATAAAGGTAATCCCAATCCCTTTTTCCACTGCCATTTGCACAGCTTCAGCATCACCCAACTGCGTAACAACATTCAAATTATCCGGGTCAAGTCCATGCCGGCGTAAATTATCAAAGAGCACTTCAAACGTCCCCGAGTTTGTTTCACGGCTGATGAAAGGCTGTTCCAATACGTCTTCTGGTTTGACTTTCTCCAGGCTGGCCCAGGGATGTTGAGCTGGAACGATCAGGATCACACGGTCTTCGAGCACCAGTTGACATTCCAGCTCACGATGCTCCACCCAGCGGCCAATTACGCCCAGGTTCAAGGTCTGTTCGAGCAGACCCTCCACGGCATCCTGGCGGCGCATCAAGCTAACCCGCGTGCGCACATGCGGGTAATCGCGCTGAAACGAGGCCAGCAAATTGGGAATGAAATAACGCCCGGAAGTGGCCGCGCAGCCGATGATCAACTCTCCGGCCACATCGCCATTAACGTTGACCAGTGCATCTTCCAACAAGCGCGCCGCGTTGAGCACATCCCGCGCCATTGGCAAAATGGCCAGACCAGCTTCGCTCAACTGCACGGAGCGCCCATGGCGCACAAATAGCTCAACCCGGTAAGTTCGCTCGATGGATTGAATATTTTGGCTCACCGCTGATTGCGACAAATGCAAACGCTGCGCTGCGCGACTGAAGTTTAACTCTTCAGCCGCGGTAACAAATACTTTTAATTCTGGAACATTAATCATCTGAATACCTCATCGGTTCAACCCGACAAACAACTATCAGGTTTGATAATTTCTCTAGCTAACAGCATAAGCGAAACTGGACAAATTCCATAGTTACATTAATCACCTAGCTAGGTGACCATTTGCTTAAAAATCAGAACTGGATGAAATTCCAGCTCTGATTCATTCATTTATTGGCAATTTGGGGTTGTTTAAGGACGTTCAAAGAAGCTTAAAGATGTTCCGTTTAGGGGCCTGGTGTCGGGGTTGGTTGAGCTGACTCCGCAGGGCGACTGACATCGGCGACATAACTGGCGGCTCCCGGGCAGACCACATCCAGCGCTGCGGCCACCCCATCCCAACTCAACGGAACCTGACCGGTAGAATCATAGGTCTGGGTAATTGCGTCCGCCAGGCAGCCGGATCCGGCATTGTAATTGACCAGCGTAAAGCGCCATAACGTCTCAAAATCGACCACCCGCCCAGGCGTCAGACCAGAAACATTTTGGACAATTTTTCCAGCCTGTTCGCAATTTGCCAGCAGGGTATGAGCAAATACACCCACGCTAAAATCGGCGCGCGAAAGATCCAGGCCAAGTGGACAGTCAGCGCAGCGCGCATCCACACTACCCACCAGGGCGCCACGTAAAAGTGACTGCTGAGCGGGTTCCAACTGCGAAAAGCCGCTGGCCTGGCAGACTTTTTTATCCAGGACCAACGGGCAAAACTGTTCATAAAAAGATGGATTCCACAACAAGGTGGTATCCGCGCCACCTTCAGTCATCTGACCCAGACCCACGTCGTTCCCATTACGGAAAACGCCCGGCCAAAACTGGCTCTCGCGACTGAACAAATTCTTAAGCAGTTGAGCCGGGACATCACCTTCCTTGGCCACCTTAAAAATAAGTTCGTCAAAGCGATTCTGCCAATTCTGCACGTCAGGGGTGGCGGCTTTCAGGCCACAGGCATTGGCCGAGCCATCCGAAAACAAACCACCATCCGGACAGGCTGACACATCCGTCACGCCCTGGGAGATCAGGTTTGCAGCCAGGTAGTCATACGGAATATTGGATCTCAAATCTCCACTGGTTGCGGGCGTGGTTAACCATGAAGGCAGGCCTTCCGTCGGTGGGAAAGCTTCCCAGGCGGCAGAACAGGAGGGAATGGGAGCGCCATCCCATTGGGATGAAATTACATCCACATACCAACGAGGCGTAAGGCGATTGTTTTCGACCCCGTCGTTGATCACCCGCAAGAGCGCATCGAAAGCCTGGCTGCTATCGCCATAGGATGAGTATGCCCAGAAGCTCAAGCGGATTCCGGCGGAGGCCGTATTGGAGAGCTTGAATGTGCAGCTGCTGCCCTGGCAGGTATATTGGTCAGGTCCGGCAAAACCGCTGATCGAAGTGATCGACTCGTTCGGCAGAGGTTCGCTGGCAGTCAAAACCAGGCTTGGCTGTTGGGTACACCAGCCGCTGCTATCCGCTTGACAGCCTTCAAGCGATATGCGCACATCCGGAGGCGGTAACTTGACAATCACCTCGCGCTTGTCGGGCTTGCTCGAAACCTGGATGAAATAATAACCCGGGCAGGCAGTAATATCTTGCTCAGCGCAGGGCGTGGAGTTAGCTTTCCACTGATCATACAATTCCTGGCCGCAGGCAGAATATATGTCAGAATCGGAGGGCAGACCCTCATAATCTACATAAAATGAACAGGAAACTTTATTATCGCGCCAGGCGGTCAGCCACCATTCAACCAGGGTGATATCAACTGTCATGGATGTAAAGCGATCCGCGCCAGGCGGCAACGGCAGGGGCGTAGGCGCGGCAGCCAGAACCTGGTTTGGGCTGGCCAACAGCGCGCCAAGCGTGACCAAACCAAGCACAATGGAAAATGCCACTACCCATCCAAAAACGGATTTATTCGCGCGCAAGAAGACTGTCCCAATTCATAGAATATCCACCTGATAAGTATAGCGGATAATTGTGAGATTTTCTACTATCTCTGCTTTTCGATTTCTTCGAGCGTTTGCTGTTCACGTTTGAGATTGTTCCAGCGGGAAAACAGGCTGGCTATATAAAGGCTGATAACCACAGTAAAAACCAGGTACCCAGCCACCATGTAATTAAAAGTATTTGGCATCGCATCCATATCAGGCTCCTTATTGAGTCACTTTCATCTTGAGCTGTTCGACTTTATCTGCAAATTGTCCCAGGCGGACCCGGTGCCAGAACATGGTGATAAAGACCAGCGAAAACACAGCAATGCTGAAGAGCATGGTCACCACCATGGAGCCAGTCATGCTCATTTGCTCACTGCCACCGCCGCCAATGACGACCGGATGAATGGTACGGAAGATGCGGATGGAAATAAAAGTAAGCGGGACACTCAAGCCACCCAGGAGCGTGTAAACGGCCCCGAAACGGGCGCGGCGCTCCGGGTCTTCAAGCCCTTGCCGCAAAAGTAGATAGGCCAGGTAGATCATCTCAAGGATGGCAGCCGTGGTCAAACGAGGTTCCCAGGTCCACCATGTGCCCCAGGCGGGACGGGCCCAAATGGAACCAAGCACAATCGCGATCAAGAAGAAAATCAGGCTGATTTCCACCGCGGCCAGGCCGACGACATCCCATTTAAGATCCTGGGTGCGCAGGTAAATAGCAGCCACCACGGCGGCAACAAGGAAGCCAAGCATGCCCACCCAGGCGGTGGCGACATGGAAGTAAAAAACTCTCTGCACCTCACCCATCACTTTTTCAAGCGGGGCATAAAACATCGCCATCAGAAAGGCTACCAAGACTAACAGGACCGAGAGTACGTTTAATATTTTTAAAGCGCGGGGTTGGGTGGACATCAGACACTCCTATCTCATTTAACTATTTTCAATTACAGGGTTATTCTTCGACAACGTAATCAAAGACCATAAATGCTACCGCAATAAAGATCACATCATAAACAATCAGAATATTCAACCATGGCAGGATTTCGCCCCATTCGAGCCCAAGCAAAAAGCCACTGCTGGCCTTGACCGCGGCAACCAGGACTGGAATGACCAGCGGAAATAACAGGATCGGCAGGAGTACATCCCGGGTCCGCGTTTGCACCGACATGGTCGCCAGCAGTGTGCCAACAGCAATATAACCAACAGACCCTAACAGGGTCACTGCAATCAGGCCCAGGTTGAAAAGGTTAATGTTATACATGACACTGTAAACCGGTAAAACGATGGCCTCAATGATCAACATAAAGGCCAGGTTGCTGATCGCTTTTCCAAAATAAATCACCGAGCGGTCGACCGGGGCCAGTAAAAGACCGTCCAGACAACCCCGGTCTTTTTCAACAGCCATCGAACGGTTCAGACCCAGCGTTCCCGCAAAGGCAAACGTAACCCATAATGCGCCGGCAGTGATCCCATTGCGGGCTTTCACGTCCAGCTCCAGGGCGAAATAGAAGATCAGGATGACCAGCAGCGAGAAGACCAGCATGGACGATAGCAGTTCGCGCGAACGCAGTTCAGCGGATAAATCCTTCCAGGCAATGGCCAAAACAGCGCGCAAGTAATTACCGGCAGGTCTTTGGGGGGATTGAACAGGATTTTGCATATCAGCCGGCCAGCGCCTGTTTGTAAAAGGTGAGCAAGTTTCCACTGCCCAATTCTGCGCGAGTGGCGGACGCGCTGACCACCCCACGCGAGAGAATGTCGAAACGGCTGCCCAGTTCCTCCGCGCGCGCCAGATCATGAGAAGTCATCACAACCGTGCGCCCGGCCGCAGCCACATTTTTCAGGACATCATCCAACATTTCGGAGGCATCCTGGTCAAGGCCGGTGTAAGGTTCGTCAAACAACATCACCTCCGGATCATGCAAAACCGCGCGCCCGATCGCCAGGCGCTGCTGCATCCCGCGCGAAAACGTGCGCACCATATCCCGGCGGCGCCCCGCCAGGCCGATCAGTTCCAGCACGGCGCTGACCCGCTGATTCAGGCTGGCAATGTTATACATACGACCGTAGAACTGAAGATTCTCTTCTGCGCTCAGATCACTATACAGAAGGGGCATGTGCGAGACCACCCCCAGCCGCTGCCTGACTGCGGCGGATTGACCTGGCAGCGTGAACCCGGCCACCTTTACCACACCCATAGATGGGCGCGAAAGGGAAGCCAGGATCCGCAAGAAAGTGGTTTTCCCGGCGCCATTGGGCCCAAGTAAAACCACAAACTCGCCGGGTTGAGCATGAAAATCCACGCCGCGCAAGACAGTTTTCAAACCAAATCGCTTGACCAGCTTTTTGACTTCAATCATTTTGGGTTTTGGTTTCCATTTGGCTGCTGAACCGGCATATTCAGAGTGAAAATAGCGGTTCAGCAGCACTTATTCAAAGCTAGAGAATGCCTTTTAGTTTTGTTTTCAGGTCAGCCCGGCGTTCCTTATAAGCCGCTTCTTGAATATTACCGGCTTTGAACTGATCATCGAGAGCCACGATGGCGTCCATGATTTCATCCATGTTCATCCCATCCTGCTCGTCATGATCATCACCCTGATCATCTGCATCGTCTTCTTCATCGTCATCTTCATCGTCAACGCGCTGGCGATCCCGCCAGTACATCCAAATCCCGACCAGGATCAAGACCAGCCCGAATGCGCCAATGCCGATGAGGATATTCTGAGTCGAACTGTTCCCCGACGCAGCCTGAGGCTGGGTGGAACCCTTGGGCGTGCCAGAAGCGCTGACCTGCAGCTCTTTTCCGGGCTCCAGGCTGCCGCCATTAAATACTTGATATTGGGCGCCTGAGCCCATATCCTGCAGACCACCCGCGGTGAAGTTTGCGCCTTCCACGGTGACACCATCAGGAGCCAGCACCGAAAGGCTATTTATTTTAATGGGGAAGGACTGGCTAAATTCGAGCTTGGTCCCACCAAATAAACCGGGCTTGGGCAGCGCCAGATCAACGGCATAAACAAGTTGATATTGATTCGTGCCGGGGACGACTGAAGTTGTGTCGGAAAAACCAGTCTCAGTTTTCAGATAACGATCGCCAAGCGCGCCTTGCTCGAATTGCAGATTGGTATAACCCTTCGGCAGAACTACCGCCAGCACCGGGCCGCCAGACTCAGCAGCAACGACAACTTTTGTACCCGGGTTGGTGATGACCAGGAATTCAACCACCTGGACCACATCGGGTTTGCTGTAATCCAGCAGGATGTGCACCTGGTCAGCCACCAGGCCAGTTGTATCGGTGGTGGTATCGTAAATGGTGACTGGCATGTCCAGGCTGGTTTGTCCATCCGTCGGGAAGATCGGTTCGGATTCAAAATCGGTATTCGCATAATTGACCGAAACAAAAAAGACACGATTGGTGGGCATGGCCACCTGGTCAAACTTGTAAACGCCATCCGCGGCAATAGGCGCTTCCTGCGTGGAAACTTCACTGACCTGTTGTGTCGCGGCGTCATGTTCAAAAATGTGCAGGACAGCTTTCAGCTCAGACGGAATGGTCCCACCCGAGCCGTTGACCACTTTACCGCTGATGCTGCCGATCGCTTCAGCCGCCACTGCCGGGGTTTCCGTGACTCCCGGCGCCGCAGGGGTGCCTTCAGGGATGGCAGTGGCGCTTGGCGCAGCCACAACCTGGCCAACACTCACTGAATAGGTGCGCACATAAGCGGCGGCGGCGTAAATATCTTCATCAGCAAGCAGCCCGCCTAAACCTGGCATACCGCCGACGCCTTTATTGATGAAATTGGCGATATCTGCCTGGGTTAACTTAGCCATCAGGGCTTGATCGGCAAAATCGACGCCATCCACAGCATTCCCACTCGGGCCGTGGCACTGAACGCAGTTGGCTTCGTAAACAGACTTACCTTTTTCGGTTTCAGCAGAGGTGTTGCCACCAAGCGAAAGGGCGTAGGCGACCACATCCCAGCGCTGCTGGTCGCTCAAAGTGGCGTTGAAAGGCGGCATCAACGAGTTTACATTTCCTTGCGTAACGGTCGCATACCAGTTAGCCGGAGCGGCAGAACGAGCTATTTCAGGTTTTCCAATGGCACTTGGCGCTTTTTGCAGTTGGGCGGCCATCGGGCCATCGCCAAGTCCCAGCGCGCCATGACAGGCAGCGCATTTTTCGGCAAAGACAGCCGCCCCGGAGGCCAGGTTGGGCGAACTTTGCGGAAACAACGGGCTCATCGTCGGCCCAGGGGTTGGCGATTGGTAGTTCGGCGGCGGGGTAATGTCTTCGGCAAGCGAGAGCGTGCAGGCGCTGAGTAAAAAGGCCAGCACAGCCAGACAAACGAGGATACGAGATTTCATTATGAAGAATTCCTTTGCGTTGCGTTTTGATTGCGAAATCTAATTACGAGATCGATTTACCGCAGGATGGGCAAAAACGATCCGAGCGGAGCACAGGTTTACCACACTTGGGGCAGAATCCTGCGGACCTTTCTTTGCGCGCCGTGCGGCGAGCTGCGACAAGCTCTTCCAAATCATCATCCGTAATGGCTTGTTTTTGGGGAACCACATCCGCCGCATCGGCGCGGTGGGCGGCAATAACGGCCTCCACGCGGCTTTCGGCATCTGCATGACCAGCGGGCTGCGGCTGAAGCGCATCCAGGTGGCGCAATACGTCTGAGGCGTGCTGTAACAAATCGGCGCGCATAACCGGGTAATCCTGAGCAGGAATTTTGCTCAAGGTGAAATCAAAGTCGAGCTCCTGGAGGGCGCCAATCAGGCGGTCTCGTTCGGCCAGGAGTGAAGATAGCTCCTGGTCGTCCGCAGATACGCTTGTAATGCGGCGGCGTTCAAGAAATGGGCGGGCGACAAACAAGCCAACCAGTAAACAAACAGCGAGCAGAAGAAAAATTGCGCCAATATCCATAGTTTCTCTATTTCTTGATCAGTGGGTCGATGATGGCATGAATTTCAGCTTCAGACGAAAAAGGTCCAATTTGAGCATACACCAGCTTGCCGGTCTGATCGATGAAGTATGTTTCCGGAACCCCCTGGATGCGGAACATCTGCGAGATGCGCGTGCCAAGGTCAGGGCCATTTGGGTAGGTTATTGCGAATTTCTTGAGATAGCCTCGGGCTTCCGGCTCGGTATCGACATAATCAGCGCCGATAAAAACGACCTGACCGGCTGGCTCGTAAGAACGCCAGGCTGCTTCCATTTCAGCGGCTTCCTGTTCGCAGGGTTTACACCACGAAGCCCAGAAATTTACCACGATGATTTTGCCCTTTAATTCGGAAAGCTTGACTTCGCTCTTGCCCTGATACTGGTAGCCATCAAAAAACGAGAGGGTGAATTCAGGGATGGTGTCACCCACTTGAACCGTGCCCTGTTGGGTGCGGCGCAAACCAAGAGCAACAACGGTCAGCAGGCCCAGCAGCGCCACCCAGACGACAATCTGCGCCCAAAGCGGAACACCACGTTTGGGCGCGCCCTGTGAAATCCCCGCCCCCGGAGTGGGGGCGGTTTCTGTTTCGGTCATAAAAGCTCTCCTTTATTCACTGGAATGCCAGGGTGGCGATGTAGGGA
>CAZHWV010000072.1:0-21077 GCA_964536185.1 uncultured Anaerolinea sp.
ATGGAAGGGAAACTGTGGTGTCTTACAACGCGACCACTTTCTACGACCGGGATAAGAAGCTGCAGGGCGTATTAGCCGTGGCGCGCGATATCACCGAGCGCAAGCGCCTGGACCAGGCGCTGCAGGAAAAGAACATCGAGTTGGAGAGTGCCAAGGCAGTGGCGGAAAAGGTCAACACCGAATTGCTGACCATGGTCGCCGAACTGCAAAGCCGCGACAGGGAAATGAAATTGCTGATTCGCATGGACGATTTACTGCAGTCCTGTACTTCCGTGGCCGATGCGTATAAAGTGATTGCGATCATGGCCAGGGATTTATTCAAGGGTCAGAATGGCTCTTTAGCTATTCTGACCTCTCATAGCCAACAGCTCGAGACGGTCGTACGCTGGGGCCAGGATGCCATTATGGAATCATCTTTTTTGTTAAAAGATTGCTGGGCGATGCGGCGTGGTCAACTCCACGAAGTGATCGATCCAACCACGGACCTGTTGTGCCAGCATTTTGTCCATGCCCCTGTAACGGGTACTTTATGCCTGCCATTAATGGTACAGGGCGAAACACTTGGGTTATTAACTCTGGCAGGGGATATGGGTGGTGAACATGCGGTTAGTCAACAGCAGCTGGTGGTGACGGTTGGCGAGGCAATCAAACTTTCCCTGTCCAACATCAAGCTGCGGGAAGAACTGCGCGAGCAGGCAATTCGTGATCCTTTGACCGGCCTCTACAACCGGCGCTACCTGGAAGAAAGCCTATCCCGCGAGTTATACCGTTCTCAGCGCCAGAAAACCCAATTGTGCATTGCAATGATTGACCTGGATCATTTTAAGCAAGTCAATGATACGTTTGGGCATGGGGCTGGCGATTCGGTTTTGCGTGAGGTCGGGCGGATTCTGGACGAACACCTGCGTAACACCGATATCTCCTGCCGCTACGGAGGCGACGAGTTTTTGCTGGTTCTGCCTGATTCATCTTTTGAGGATACCTGTCAGCGCCTTGAGCAAATCCGCATATTCATCAAGAAACAAATCATCCGCTATGGTGAAAAATATCTCAATCCAATCACCATTTCGATTGGAATCGCATCGGCAAAAGAATGTAGTTATGTCACTCGGGACCTAATTCGTGCCGCCGATGAAGCCTTGTACTTAGCGAAACAAGGTAGAAATGATCAAATAGTCCTCCAACCTAAAAATAAGTCAATAACTTGACATATTTTCTCCCCCAAGTAGCGGAGAATAACACTTCCCAATCGATGGGTGCGGTTGGGGAGTGTTTGTCATAAGATGAAATTATGGTCGACGTGCAGCAAACGGTAGTCGTCTCGCAGCCGCGAGCGTACCATTTCTTCTATCTCAATAGGGACTGTTGCCGAGGTTTAAACGCTGGCGGCTAACGCAAGACCCTGAAACAGATATGGTGATATTATTTGGGGTGCTTAACAGAAGATACATTGCCTTGCATACCACGACCCCTTTCAGCGATTACTTCGATCCGCGCCTGCTGAGTGACCTTTCGGCAGAATTACATGTACAGGTGATATCATCATCCAATGATGGTCTCCGTTATGTTTTCATCCTGGAGAGATGCCAGCTTGAGCTTCCGGAAAACATTGTGGCCATACAAGCACCAGTGCCAGCAGAAAAAATTAAACCCATCGAAATCGATCTGGCAGTCCACGATCTGATCACTGGACATAGTATATAATTTTCTTATTCCTATGTATTGAAGGAGGAGATGGCATGCTACGTAAAATCATCGCTGGAATCTTGATCATCCTTAGCTCAATCATGCTGGGCCTGAGTCTGGCCGGGATTGGGTTGATCTGGATGTATAAGCAGCCGCTGGTGCAAACCTCTGTTTTCCAGTTGCGCTCAGTCGATAGTGAAGTGGGCCAGGCTCAAACTGCGCTCCAAAACGCAAAAGCCGAATTGGAACGGACCCTGCGTATTGTTGAAGACGCCGAGATAAGCGTAGCGGCGCTCAAGGGTCAATTTGACGAGGTAAAAACATTATTTGGCAGTATGAACGGGACGCTGGATAATCAGTTGCTGCCCGGAATGAAGGCTGCCCGCGAAAAACTCGTTCAGGCCAAAAGTACGCTAGAAGGATTACGTCAAACACTTAATCAGCTCAATTCGCTGCCTAATATGAATTTAAATTTACCCGGAGATCAATTATTGGCAGAGTTGATTGCCAGCAGTGGTTCGCTGGATGCTGAGATCGTCCTGGTCGAAGATCTCGTGAAAAAAGCATCCACCATTGCGAATGATGCCTCCTATTTGATGGGGTTTGATTTTTCGGAGACGAAAAACAATCTTCAGACTTTTCTAACGGTGGTGCAAGAGTACGATCAGAAACTTACTGGTTGGCGAGCACAGCTTGCCGTGCTGGTTGGAGCCCTGCCCAGCTGGATCGAAACAGCAGCCGTTGGTCTGACAGTTTTCCTGCTTTGGTTCGGGTTTTCCCAATTCAGCCTGATCTTGCACGGGCTGTCCCTCTGGATGGGCAACGACACGCGGACAAAGCTGCGCACATAGCAGGCTGACGATGCCCAAATTTGAGATCTCCCCCAAATGGAACAGCACATGATCCGCTTACCGGCGCCCACAGTCCGCGCCGCTATCCCATTTTAGTCATCAAAAAGCCTGAGAGTGATCACTCTCAGGCTTTTTCACGAACGCGAAACAGTTGTTTCACCTGGCGGTTGCCGCGTTTATTTAAGTTTTTCTTTTTTTCCAAAATCGCGATACAGACTGAGCGGGGCCAGAACCTGCCTGGCCTGTTGAGCGCCTTCACCAATAATCCACTGGGCTAAGAAAACCGCTAACCCGGGGCCGAGCATATAGCCCTGGCCGCACATTCCCACCGCGTTAAGATACCCTTCCAACCCTTCGACCTCGCCGACGATCGGCGCGCCATCCGGCGTCATGGGGTACAACCCGCGCCAGGTGCGGCGGACTTTGATATTCTTCAGGCAGGGCATGATCCCAATCATGCGCTTGGCAACCTGTGGCAAGAAAACCGATGTTTCATTGCGATCCATTCCAACAATCGGCGGGTTGGGAGTAATGCAGAAGATAACCTGTCCGGTGTGATGTTGGTAAAAGTAGTAATTGGCTGAGTCAGCAGTTGGGCGAATGTCGACAATCATCTGGTCCAGGAAAGGCGCAACCGGTTCGGTGATGCCGCCCTCATGCGAATCAGGGTTGACCGGAACCTCCACCCCAGCCAGGGCGGCCAGCTCGCGTGCCCACGGCCCGGCAGCATTGACTACAAGATTGGCCTTATACGCGCCCAGATCGGTCTTTACTGCGCTGATACGCCCGTTTTCACGCTGGAAGGCAGTCACCGTTTCTTTGTAATGGAATTCTGCCTCATGCGCTTTGGCTTGTTTCTCGAAAGCCAGAGCTGAAAGCATCGGCGAGGCGCTGCCATCTCCAGGGGAGAACGTCCCGCCGATTAAACTCTCCGGGTTCAACGATGGGATCATTTCAAGCAAGGCCGGGGCCTCGTACCAATTGATATTCAGCCCATATTTTTTCTGGATAATGAGTAAATCCTTGAGAGTCTTTTCCTCTTCCGGGCGGTAGGCAATAAAAGAATACCCACCCTGCTCCCAGCCAATATCGTCGCCGTAGATTTCCTTCCAGCGTGAGAAAATCTCGATGCTTTTCAGGCTGATCTGGATCTTAGCCGGGTCGGAATGGGTGGCGCGGATACCACCTATGGCTTCTTTGTTCGAACCCTGCCCAACGCTGGCAAACTGATCCAGCACCAGCACTTTTTGACCCGCTTTGGACAGCTGCCAGGCCAGAGGTGTGCCAACGCTGCCAGCGCCAATAATGATCGTATCGTAAATATTCTTCGTCATGATTGCCTCACCCTATTCTTCCAGACCAGCCAGCACACCCAACGGTACTTCAACAAACAACGGGCGGGCAACATTATCTCTTACTTCGGCCATAGGCACGCCCTCTTCGCGGAAGGCGCGTTTGATCAGGCTGCCGCATGTCTTTCCGCCGCAAGCGCCCATCCCGGCGCGGGTCAGGGCTTTGATTGCGTTCATGTCACGCACACCCGTCTGGATAATGGCTTTGATCTCAGCCAGGCTGACTCGTTCACAACGGCAGACAATCAGATCATCGGTCAGGCGTTCAACATACTGAGATTCTTCTGGCAAAACCTCCAGGTTCTGAATTTCGATCCCGGCAATTTGGTTGGCTATCTCTTTCGGTGCGCGCACCTTTACCAGCACTGTACGATCGGTTGCTTTTGCAATCCTCGCTCTGACAACTTCAACCTGGCCGAGAGCATGGCCGCCGGTGTCCATCACAGTAACAAAGTCACCGGCCTGTATCGTGCCTTTCTCAAATTCATAGGGGATTGTCACAAGGGCGGACTTGTCATCGGTTTTGCGCGTGTCCACCAGTGTAATAGCCAATCCGGGGCAGATCGTGACGCATTTTTCACAAGCGACGCATAATACGCCCAGGTTTTTCGCGATGTAATCGGGCACGCTGCGGATGTCCATGTCATCGATGAAAATTGCGCCTTGCGAACAGACCGATGTGCAGGGGTTACACGGGATTTCCTGACTGCAATGGATGACCGGGTAAACCGCTTCACCATCGTTGGGGACGGTTTCGTGGGTGATCTGTCCAGGCCGCGATTTGAGAATTTCGGATGTGCGAAACCAGTTTTGCGGGATTTCGGGAACATCGTAGCCCAGAGCGCGAGCAATCTCGAGACCGCGAATTTTGCCTGAGAACATCGCCGCCGAGGCCTCAGCTACCTCATCTGCGTCGCCAGCGGCAAAGGCAGTGACACCAAATTCGAGCGCCTTGCGGAAGAACTCATTGACCGGGTCAAGGCCAACAGCGATCAGGAGCGTATCACAGGCGAAGGTCTTTTCGGTGCCAGGGATCGGCTTCCACTCCTTGTCAATCGCAGAAATCGTCACTGATTCGACTGATTCCGTCCCGTTGGCGCTTAAAATGGTATGAGATGTGTAAATCGGGACGCCCATCCGCGCCAGTTTGTCTTTGTGGACTTTGTAACCGCCGCATTCCGGTAAGGCTTCGATCAGTCCGGCCACTTCGATCCCGGCTTGCAGAGCGTGATACCCGGCGATCAATCCGACATTTCCTCCGCCGACAATGAAAATCCGCTCCGCGCAGCGGATCAGGTCGCGGTTGACCAGGGTCTGGAAAGCGCCTGCGCCATAGACGCCCGGTAATGTGTTGCCCTTAAAGGTCAGTGATTTTTCACGCGCTCCAGAAGCCACCAGCAAGACCTTTGGCTCAATCAGCAGATACCGCCCATCGCGTACCACGCCGATTTTTTTGTCGCTATAAACAGCAACTGCTGTGCTGTTCAGCCAGGTACGGATGGAAGGGTACTGCTCCAGGTCCGAGGCCAGTTTGGTGGCAATATCGATCCCGCGTGTTCCAGCGTAGCAGGCATTGATCGACCCAAAAAAGCGATGGGTTTGCAAAACAAGTTTTCCACCCAGGCGGTGCTTGTCATCCACCACCAGAACCTGGATACCGCGCTGACCAAGTTCAATCGCCGCTGAAAGCCCGGCAGGTCCGCCACCGATGATCAGACATTCTACCTGAACAGTTTCGATAGGCTGAAATCCAGCCGCAGCTTTGGCTTCTGGCAGTGTCGGCAGAGCCGTCAACGGCTCGACCGCCATGCCTGGTTTGACCAGCGCCATGCAAGATTTGACCGGCAGGCCATCGGCGATAACAGTGCATTGTGCGCATTGGCCATTGGCGCAAAATATTCCCTGAGGTGAGCCATCTTTGGGGTGATAGCCAAAAATACGAACGCCATTGGCGAACAAGGCCGTTGCAATGGTTTCACCAGCTTGAGCCTGCATGGCTGTGCCTTTCCAATTGAAAGGCACATTTTCGCGCTCGATAACTGGCAGAATAGGGTGCGTCTTCAAGCGATAATCATTCATTCGTCAAGGTTTCCTTCTACTTTCCCGGGCTGGCAAGATTTCTGATGCGAAATATGTA
Organism: uncultured Anaerolinea sp.; assembly: GCA_964536185.1. Classification (GTDB taxonomy): domain Bacteria; phylum Chloroflexota; class Anaerolineae; order Anaerolineales; family Villigracilaceae; genus UBA5195. The sequence goes on from CAZHWV010000072.1 coordinate 6,027, forward strand.
CCAAATGACAACCTGACCATGAATATAGCATAACAAAACCTGTCGCAGTGGGCTAGTGATAATTATCACGAATTTAAGGTGTTGGGTAGGTAAATGAAGAGACTGTTCATCATGTGCAAAATAGATATGAAAGGCATTGGGAGTGGACAGACCTATAAAACACAGATCATCCGCCGCTGGCTGCATGGCGAAACCTTCGATCAGTTGAGCGTGAATAGCTACCATGCGGTTAGCTTCATCAATCGCTATCTAAAAACCTTTGTGCAGGTAGTACGGTTTCACCAAGAAGAAATGAGTACAAACCAGATTGCGTTGTTGCTGCAAATCGGAGCACGTTTGGTCCAAGATTACCGAGGTTATTAAAAACAAAGACTGGCCCCATTTTGCGGAACCAGTCTTTGTTACTGCAATTTAAGCCGCCTTCATCAACACAGGCAGACCTTTGGCCGCCTCGACCACGACGTAGCTAGCGGGCACGGCGTCCAGCGCACCGGTTTTCTATTCTTTTGAGTAGAAGTACGGGATCTGGGTCTTGCCCGTCCCGGTTACGATGGCTGTGGAGCGCAGGATATAGGTGACGCGCATCGCATTTTTGTAGCTGAACGCCATGTAAATATCCTTGGTTTACGCAGAACTGAGTTAAACTTTTGCGAGTGCCTGATCCAGATCGGCGATAATATCATCGGGATGCTCCAATCCTACGGACAGACGGATCAGGTTGGGCTGCAAGCCTGCGATATCCTTATCGCTTCCGCTGATCTGCTGATGAGTTGAGATCATCGGAATGGTGGCGACGGATTTGACGCGGCCAAGGTCGGTGGCGCGGAAGATCATTTGCAAGCGGTCGAAAACCTGGCGGGCGGCTGTAGCTCCACCGCGCACATTAAAGCTGAGCAGGTAGCCGAAGCGGGCAGAATCGCTGCCGCTAGCATCCACCAATTCCATATACCGAGCGGCTATCTCGTGGCCAGCGAAGCCTGGTAGACCAGGGTACTGAACGTTCTCCACCGATGGGTTGCTGCCAAGGTACTGCGCCACGGTCATTGCGGTTCGACTGGAGATGTCTGTGCGGGAGCGCAGCGTGCGCAAATCGTTGAGCGTCAGCAATGCGCTGAATGGGTTGAGTGTTGGCCCCATGTCACGGTGCGGGTAGCCCTTGATGTAATTGGCGTAATTTTGGCGCATTTCGTCCGGGCCAACCTTGCTGGGGATGTTTGAGCGGGAGATCACGACCCCGGCGATGACAAAGCCGGAAGTGGCCATGCTTTTACTAACCGAGTGAATGACGATATCCGTGCCGTGTAGAAACGGGCGCATCAGGGCCGGGGTAGCGATAGTTGAATCGATGATGAACGGGGCGTTTGCTGCATGGGCCAGATCGGCCACGGCTTTGATATCAATGACTGCCAGAGATGGATTGGCTGGCATCTCACCAAAAACGAATCGCGTCTCATTGTCGATTTTGTCCGCCCATTCGTTCAAGTCAAGCGGGTCGCGTACCCAGCGCAGGTCGACGCCGCGCTCGTTGGCGTAGCGTGTGAAGAGCGTGAAAGTGCCGCCGTAACAGCGCGACGAGGCGACGATGTTGGGCTTTGGATGAGCCGGGTCGTTCATCAGGAACGAGTTGGTCCCCAGGAAGACTGCCGCCATACCGGATCCGGTCAGGTGGGCTGTCACTTCGCCGTCGAAGCCGTACCCTTCCAGCATAGCCAGAGTTTCCTCGAGGTAATGCAGGGTCGGGTTGGTGACGCGCGCATATATCCAGGCGGGCATCAAATAGGCCAGCGCGGCTTCCATGTGATCACTGTTATCGAAGTGCTGGGCGGTGGAAAGGAAGGCTGGTTCGATGATGCTGCCCTGGTTGGCCAGCGCAGACTGCATATCGTATAACCCGTGGACGGCGATGGTGTCAAATTTTTTGCCGCGCATCAGTGCGCGCTGGTTTTGATCCCGTTCCATCATCTGACGACCTTGTTCAATATAAGCTTGTACGCCGGGGAGGTAAGAATCCATGATTGCATCTCCTTATCAAAGGTTGGGTCTTGGGTAGGGTAGGCCTTATTATAGTTCGGTTTTATTAGAAAAAGGGTTATCTATTCCCGACTCGGTCGGTCGTGAACTCGTAACCACCTGTTTGGTAGAATATTAACTTTGGAACGGCTGAAAAATAACTTACCTGTTTGCCGATGAAAGGATTTATCCTCAGGAAAAAGAGCCAGAGGATATTGCGGTGGAAGCACCAAATTCAGAAACAATAACCGAAAATCAAATTAGTCGCCGCTTTTCATCCCCTTCGATAGTACCATTCCAGCTATACGCCTTCATTTGCGATGTTGGCAGACTCGGCATAGCCCAAAGGCATGACGGGGCTAAGCCATCTACCTGCATCCTGTAAACGGTCTATGGTGGTGCCATTGCGGGCCGCCTGAGTTGCCCAGTAGTGGTTGCACCTCATGAACTGATAAACCAGCCATGCCTATCGACTGTTCGAGCATCAGGCTGGGATTTATCAGGCCTGGTTGATTGAGCTGTGCAGAGCTGCGCCGGTAAGTGAATTCGTCGCGCCAAGAAGCTGCTTTGGCGTACCCTCAAAGATGACCTTCCCGCCCTTATTGCCGCCTTCAGGCCCCAAATCAATGATCCAATCAGCGTTTTTGATTACATCCAGATTATGCTCAATCACAATCACGGTGTTGCCTGTGTCAACCAGCCGATTGATGACCCCAAGCAAATGACCAATGTCCGACATGTGCAAGCCAGTAGTCGGCTCGTCGAGCACATAAACACTGCTTTTTTTATGTAGCTCGGTGGCTAGCTTGATACGTTGGCATTCGCCACCCGATAGCGTACTGAGTGGCTGACCGAGTGTAAGATAATTCAAACCTACATCGCTCATGGCTTGCAGCTTGCGGACGATGTCATGGATGGTAAAGTAACCGAGAGCCTGTTCGACGCTCATTGCCAGTACGTCGGTGATCGACTTTCCATGTAGCTTATAGGCGAGCACTTCGTCCTTGAAGCGCTTTCCCCCACAGACTTCGCAAGGGGTTTTTACTACGTCGAGGAAGGCGAGATCGGTGTACACAACCCCAAGCCCCTGGCAGTTTTCGCAGGCACCTTTGGAGTTGAAACTAAACAACGATGGGCTGACTTTATTGGCGGTCGCGAAGGCTTTGCGGACATCGTCCATGATACCGGTGTAGGTAGCAGGATTGGAGCGGGAAGATGTGCCCACCGCGGATTGATCGATCATAATCGCATCCGGATGTTGGCGCAGGAATACCTGATGAATGAGTGAGCTTTTACCTGAACCGGCTACACCTGTCACGACGGTTAGCACTCCAGTCGGAATTTCTACACTCACATTCTGCAAGTTATTCACGCGGGCATTCGTGATGGCGAGTTTGCCTTTCGCGGCGCGGAAGCTGTCTTTGAGCGGCATCGTCTGCTGCATGTGCCTGCCGGTCAGCGTGTCGGCGCGGAGAAGGTTAGCAAAAGTGCCTTCATAGACAATCGTACCGCCGCCACCACCCGCATAAGGGCCAACATCAACAATATGGTCGGCTATTTTGATAACATCCCGGTCGTGTTCGACCACGATGACGGTATTGCCCTTGTCGCGCAGCTTTTGCAGCAGTTCATTTAGACGGTGAACGTCGCGCGGATGTAAGCCGATACTTGGCTCATCAAAGACATACATCACGTCCACCAGACTACTGCCCAAATGCTTGACCATCTTGATGCGCTGCGATTCACCGCCGGACAGTGTATCGGTTTCTCGGCTGATGCTAAGGTATTCGAGACCAATATCAATCAGGTATTGCAGCCGCTCGGTGAGCGTTGCAACAATGGGAGCGGCTTCTGGGATTTTTATTGCCCTGATCACGTCGATTAGCTCGTCAACTTCCATGATGGACAGCTCAGCGATATTGCGACCATTTATTTGGGAACTGAGCGCCGCTTGACTAAGACGTGTACTCTTGCAGAGCGAACAGGAGCCGAATGTCATGTACGGTGCAACTGCTTTCTGGGTGCGCTCTGACGGGGTAAATTTCGCTGGCGCGATGTATTTGCGCGTGAACTTGTCAACAATGCCTTCGAATGTGAGGTTAACCATTTTGCCTCCAAACTGCACTTTTACCTTTTGAGGTTTACTGTGCAGGAGAAGGTCCATTTCCTGGTCTGCGTAGTCAGCCAGTTTTTTGTCCATATCGAAAAACCCTGATTGGGCGATTTCATTACTCCAGGCCCAACTGTTGACAGCATACTCTGGGAATAAGATCCCCCCTTCGTTTAGTGATCTGGATGTGTCCAGAAAGGCCTCCAAATCCACGCCGATCTTGCGCCCTAAGCCGTTGCACTCAGGACACATGCCTTGCGGATCATTGAACGAAAAGACATTGTAATTTCCCACGAATGGCTGACCAATACGCGAGTACAACAGACGCAGCACGGTGTAAATATCGGTAATTGTCCCGACTGTCGAGTGCGACCCACCCCCCATTCTCTTCTGGTCAACGACAATCGCCATACTAAGATTTTCGATGGCGTCAGCATCAGGTTGGGCATACCGGGGCAAAAAAGTGCGAATGAAGGTACTGAAGGTGTCATTTAGTTGACGACGGGCTTCGGCGGCCAGGGTATCAAATACGATTGACGACTTGCCAGAACCAGACACACCGGTAAAGATGGTAATGTTACGTTTAGGAATGCGCAACGATACATTCTTGAGGTTGTTTTCGCGGGCGCCTCGGATTTCGATATATTCTTGGGGCATGATTATTCTCTTTCTATCCATTGGGTTCGTGTGGTAAGCGGATAAGACGGTTTAGAGTTCAAACGGGGGAAATAAGGTGGTGTGAAGTGTTGCACTCAATCCGATGAATGAAGAAAGCGACTGGATCTACGACCATCTGCTCACTGTCTGGAGCAAGAAGGGACGCAATTGCCTTTTGCCAGTTCTTTCACGATAACTGATTAATAAATCCCTACATTGGTAGAATATTTACTTTTGAATATACCGTAATACCAGACAGCCGGTCGATTCGGAGCGGTGTAGGTCATTCGGTGAACAATGATGGCAGAGTCGCCTGGTTGAGCCTTCAGCAGGCTCGCCTCGTCTGCATTCATCAGGTGTGCTTCGATCTCGATCTCGGCCTTCAGCAGCGGATAATCTGATGCGCCCACGAGAAGATCATGGATCGATCTGATCTTGGTCAAATCTTCGTTCACCAGGGATGGCAAAATATCTTCGGCTAAAAAGCGTTCAGAGTAAGAAACTGTCTCTGAATTGACTATCTTGCGGCGGGCAATGTGAATGACCAAAGCCCCCATCGGCAGTTTTAATTTTTCAGCAATATCGAGCGGCGCAGGGATGGTTTCCTGGGCGACGATCTCATAACCGGCCTTTTCAGGTTTCCCGATATACTTCGGACTGTTCCGCTCCGTGCTTTCCGGAGCAGGTGTCAGGAAGTGAAAAGGGACAGCATTGGGGTGCAGGGCACGCACGAAAGAGCCGATGCCATGTTCGGTTTCAATCAGGCGCTCCGCCTCCAATTGCGCAATTGCATTACGTACGGTACCCCGGCTTAATCCGTAGGATGTGATCAGATCTTCCTCAGAAGGGATACGTGAACCAGGTAGGATTTTTCCATTAAGGATTTGAGTACGCAAGATGATCAGCAATTGACGATATTTTGGCACCGAACCAGCCACTATTTTTGGGTTTGCCTTGTCCATTTGTAAATCCTCTATCCGCGTAACACATAACTTGCTTTGTTTTTCCCTTCTCCGTTTTTGGGGGTGAGGGCGGGCGTGAACTCTGAACTTCAATATGCTTGACGCGCTAATTTTACCATGCTATCATATACACGTCTGTACGTCTAGATATCAATGCAATGGCAGTGCCCGGCCTGCATTAATGGGTATCCACTCTCAGGCCAACGAAAAGCGCCACAAATGATGTCCGCCTGTTTTGCCAGGTTTTTGATTGCCGGGGATTTATCCCCAGGCTAAAGTGCCCAGGTGTTATGTATGCAAACCTTCTTAAAAGTTCTTGATCCTGAAGATTCATCTACCGGCGGCGGGTCAGCCTCGGCGCTTGCTGGAGCGATGGCCGGGGGGCTGCTTGCCATGGCAGCCCGCTTGTCGGAGTCTTATCTCGAAGGTGTGGGAAAAAACTTACACACCCAGATGTTCACCCAGGCCAGCCAGCTTTCCATGCAGCTCCTAGAGGGCAGCAAGGAAGATTCCCAAGCCTTCCAATCGGTGCATAGTGCCTATCAGTTTCCCCGCCAGACGGATGAACAGAAAAACCTCCGTCAGCAAGCCATCCAATCTGCTTGGCTCGTCGCTGCCCATGTACCTTTGCAGAACGCTGGGCATTGTTTGAGCCTCCTGGAATTGGGCGCCGAGTTGGCTGAACATGTCAATCCAAAAGTACGTTCCGATTTACGCTGCGCCCTCCTGCTCGCCCGCGCGGGCTTGTTGGGCTGTTTGGAAAACGTTCAAATCAACTTGCCAGAGATCAAAAATGCGATATCAGCGGCGCAGTTGGCCGGGCAGGCCAGTGATTTGCGCAAACGCTTAACCAACCTCGAGCGTTCCGCCGCGTTCGATTCGCCAGATGAATAAATTACTTTTTGGAGGTCACTGAAATATGAAAAAAATCCTGCTCTGTGAGCCAAACATCAGCGAAGGCATTGACCTGACCCTCGTCGAAGAAGTTATCAACCAGGTGCGTCAGTTTGACGAAATCAAAATCTTGGACATCTCCTCCGATGCCGATCACAACCGCTCTGTGTTCACTTATCTGGGAGAACCACAGGCAGTCCTGCTTGCCACCCAAAAAATGGCCGAGAAAGCCCTTCAACTGATTGACATGCGCACCCAGCATGGCTCGCATCCCCGCATGGGGGCAGTGGACGTGGTGCCTTTCATCCCGGTGCGGGGCATGGAAATTGCCGAAGCGGTCGATGTTTCCCGTCAATTTGGCCGCTTTATCGGCAGTCTTGGCGTTCCGGTTTACTACTACGAAGAGGCCGCCTTGCGGCCAGAGCGCGAAAAACTGCCTGACATTCGCAAAGGACAGTATGAGGCTTTGCCAGCAAAAATGCAAGACCCCGCCTGGACGCCAGATGAAGGCCCGCTGGCTTTTAATCCCAGGGCTGGGGCTTTAGTGACCGGCGTGCGCTTTCCGCTCGTGGCTTTCAATGTTAATTTACGCACCACCGACATCTCCATCGCCGAGAACATCGCCAGGTCTGTCCGGCATATCAATGGCGGTTATCGTTATGTCCGCGCGATGGGACTCTCTCTGAAAGAGAAAGGCCTGGTTCAGGTCTCCATGAACCTGGTTAATTATTCCAAGACCCCCATCCCGCGTGTCTTCGAGACCATTCACGCTGAGGCGCGCCGCTATGGTGTCAGTGTGGCTGGCACCGAACTGGTAGGGCCAGTGCCTATGGGAGCGATGGAAGAGGTCCTGAAATATTATCTTCAAGCGCACGATTTCAAAATGGAACAAATTATAGAGAACGCCCTGCTCGACTGAGCCTTGTATCAGTGACTGAATCCACTTGGCCAGGCGCAGCCAGGCAATTTGCAAATATTCACAAAATTTGAACTCAATTAGACCCCAGGAGGATGATCATGAAACCAGAGATTTTATATTCGGTTCGCGCCCAGCGCGGAAACACCTTGCGTTGCAAAGGCTGGAAGCAGGAATCCCTGCTCCGTATGCTCGAAAACAATATGGAAGTTGCCGAAGCCCCTGAACGCCTGGTCATTTACGGCGGCATCGGAAAATGCGCTCGTAATTGGGAAAGCTATCATGCCATCGTCAAATCCCTCAAGGAATTGGAGAATGACGAGACCCTCGTGGTCCAATCTGGTATGCCCGTCGCAATCTTCAAAACCCATCGCCTCGCCCCTCGCGTGGTCATGGCTAACACCAATATAATGAAAGCCACCTGGGAAATCTTTTATGAATTGCAGGATAAAAACCTGACCATGTTTGCCCAATATACCGCTGGCCCCTGGGAATATATCGGCACCCAGGGCGTCATCCAGGGCACTTTTGAGACCCTCGGAGCAGTCGGCGACCAGCACTTTGGAGGCTCCCTGGTCGGCAGGATTTACCTTACAGCTGGCTTGGGGGGCATGGGCCGGAATCAACCCCGCGCCATGACCATGCACGGAGGCGTCTGCCTGGTCGTGGATGCCAACCAGGCCATTATTCAGCGCGCGGTGGATCGCGGCTTCCTGGATATGCAGGCCGCCACCCTTGAAGAGGCCATCGCCATCGCTGAGCAGGCCAAGGCTGAGCGACGGTCTATCGGTGTTGGTGTCCTCGGGAACGCCGCGGAATTGTTCCCCAAGGCTTTGGCCTTGGGCTGGAAGCCGGATATTGTTTCAGAAATGTGTCCTTGCCATGATCCGCTCTCCTACATCCCCGCAGGCTTTACGCCTCAGGCCGCCGCGGAACTGCGCGCTGCCGACCGCGGCCAATATTTAGCCATCGCGCGTGAATCGATGAAACTCCAGCTCTCGGCCATGAATGAATTTTCGCGCCAGGGCGTTGAAGTCTTCGAATACGGCACCAGCATCCGCAAAGAATGCCGGGATGCCGGCATGCCTGTCAAGGAAGCCATGACCATCCCTGGTTTTGTGGCCGCCTATATCCGTCCACTATTTCTGCTCGGGCGTGGCCCTTTCCGCTGGACCTGTCTTTCGGGCGAAGCCAGTGACCTGGCGAAAATCGACGATCTGGTCTTGGAAATGTTCCCCCACGATAAGACCACGGTCACCTGGATCAAGTTGGCGCGCCAGCATTTGCCGATCGAAGCCTTGCCAGCCCGGGTCTGTTATCTCGGTTTTGGAGAACGCAAAGCCCTGGCGATGCGCATTAACCAGATGATCCGTGCCGGTGAGTTGGCTGGACCGGTGGGTTTCTCGCGCGATAACCTGGATTCTGGTTCGATTGTTAATCCAACTTTTGAATCTGAAAACATGAAAGATGGCGGCGATCTGATCTCAGATTGGCCTTACTTGAATGCCCTTCTAAATTGCGCAGGGATGGCAGACCTGGTTGCCATTCAAGCAAATTATTCGATGGGTGAAGCCGTCCATACCGGTGTCACCATGATTGCGGACGGCTCCGAGGAAGCCGATTTGCGCCTGGAGGCTTGCATGACCACTGATTCCGGCATGGGTGTGGTTCGCCATGCCCAGGCGGGGTATGAGCTTTCCCGTCAGGTCTGTGAAGGCAAAGGACCGCTCACCAGCGACAAAATTAAAATTCCGCTCTGGTGGTCTCCTGAAGCAACCTTCGGCCCTGAAGCCGGCGCGGTTGACCGCCTGGCTCCCCATAGTAAAGTAGATTAACCGAGCAGCCGCGATGACAAAACCAAGGATCGATCTGCTCCTGGTTGGGGCGGGCGAAGTGCTGACCTGTGTTCCCGCCGCCTACAACCCGATTGGCCGCTTGCGCGGCGTGGAAATTGCCATTGCCGGGGAAAACATCGCTGCGATCGCCCCTCGCGCTGACTTGGAGCTTGCCTGGGATACATCCGGCGCTGAGGTCATCGAGTTGCATGGCAAAATCGTCGCACCCGGTTTTGTGGATTGTCATACCCACCTGGTTTTTGGCGGTTCGCGAGCCCAGGAATACGCCGCGCGAATGACACAAAGCCCTGAAGCAGTTGCGGCTTTAGGGATTCCAACCGGCATCCAGGCTACGGTCAAGATGACCCGGGCCAGCAGTCCGGAAACCCTGACGAGCCACGCCCTCCAGATCCTGGGTCGGATGTTCCGTTCTGGAACGACCACACTGGAAAGCAAAAGTGGTTATGGCCTCAGTGTTGAAAAAGAAATCGAACTGCTCCAGGTCAACCGCAGCTTGCAAGCCCTGCAGCCGGTTGATCTGGTCAGCACGTTTTTAGGCGCTCATGACTTTCCAACAGAAGTTCCCCGTCAGCGATACCTGGAGAGTCTGATCCATGAAATGATTCCGCGGGTCGCCGAAGGCGGCTTGGCGGAATTTTGCGATGTCTACTGCGACGCAGGCTACTATACGCTCGACGAAACTCGGCGCATCCTCGAAACCGGGCAGCATTACGGCTTAAAACCCAAGATTCACGTGGATGCTTATGCCAATATCGGCGGCTCCGAACTGGCAGCTGACTTGAAAGCCACTTCCGCTGATCATCTCAACTACACCACCCGCCCTGAGATGGCTCGTCTGGCTGCAGCAGGCGTGGCAGGTGTGGTCATGCCCGGTCTCGACTTTGCGGTTCATCATCATCATCCGTTTGACGCCAGGGCCATGTTAGCCGAAGGCCTCACTTTGGGATTGGCGACAGATTTCTGCCCGGGCTGCTGGATCGAATCGATGCAGGTGGTCATGCAGTTGGCCTGCCGCTTGTACCGTTTCTCCCCCGAAGAGGCCCTATACGCCGCTACCGCTGGGGCTGCCCAGGCAGTTGGGCTGGCCCGGGATCGTGGGTCCCTGGAAGCAGAAAAATTGGCAGATATCCAGGTTTGGGATTTGCCAACCTTCGAGGATATCATCTATCGGATAGGAAATAACGCTGTTTCCATGCTCGTCAAACGTGGGCAAGTTCACCGGTTTTGAGAGAGGTCAAACATGCTTGAGCTAACGGGTCAGACATTAACCATTTCGCAGTTGGTGGCGGTCGCCAGACAAAATGAGCGCGTTGCCGCTTTAAGTGACGAAGTTTGTTTCCGCATGCAGGCCAGTCACACTTGGGTCGTCAATTCGATTGAGCAACAGGGACTAATAATTTATGGAGTCAACACAGGGTTTGGCTCGCTGGCAAATCGCCAGATAAGCGCCGCAGAGGCGCGTAAACTCTCTCGCAACCTGATCCTTCTTTGCGTCTGTGGCGTCGGCAAACCCCTCCCTGCAGAAGTTGTCCGCGGCATCATGCTGATCCGCGCGAATATGCTCGCAAAAGGTCATTCTGGCGTCCGACCGCTGCTGGCCCAGACTCTCATCGACATGTTAAATGCCGGGATTACCCCTCTCGTGCCCGAAAAAGGGTCCCTTGGCGCCAGCGGCGACCTGGCTCCCCTGGCGCATATTGCCGTGGTCATGACCCGCGACCTTGAAGAAGGCGATGGTGGTTTCAGCGGCCAGGCTTTCTTTCAGGGCCAGCAAATGAGCGGCGCTGAAGCAATGCGCAGGGCTGGAATTAACCGCCTGACGCTGGAAGCAAAAGAAGGTCTCGCCCTCTCAAATGGGATCGACTTTATGGTCGCGGCGGGCGCATTGGCTGTGCACCAGGCTGAAAATTTATTGTGTCATGCCGAAATGGGCGCAGCCTTGAGTCTGGAGGCTCTCTTGGGGCTTTCGGCCGCCTTCGACCCGGCTTTGCACGCAGCAAGCAATCAGCCCGGACAGCAAAAAGTGGCTGCGAATCTGCGTTCCTTAATTCAGGGCAGCCGTCTGGTGGATTCCTTTCCCGGCCAGGTCCAGGATGCTTACAGCTTGCGCTGTATACCTCAGGTTCTTGGCCCGATTCGGGATATCATCGAATTTTGCGGGCAGCGTTTTTCCGCTGCGTTGAATGCGGCCACGGATAACCCATTGGTGTTTCCATCGCAGGATGCAGAGGAAATGCGGGCAATCTCCGGGGGCAACTTCCATGGTCAAGGTCCGGCGCTGTGGTTGGATTTTATCGGAATTGCCATGGCAGAAGTCGCTGATATTGCCGAACGGCGCATCTTTCGGTTATTGACGCCAGAGCTAAATCATGACTTGCCGGCCATGCTCATTCCTACCAGCGGATTGGATGGCGGCTTGATGATGGTGCAGTACACCGCCGCAGCGCTTGTCTCGGACAACAAGACCCTCGCCCATCCCGATAGCGTCGACTCCATTCCATCTTGCGCTAATCAGGAAGACCATGTCAGCATGGGCGCCAATGCGGCTCGTCATTGCCTCGAAATCCTCGAAAACGTGCGTAATGTTCTCGCGATTGAATTGCTGACCGCCGCCCAGGCCGTTGATCTGCGCCCGCAAGGCCCGGCGCGTCTGGGACACGGCACTGCCAAAGTCTACACGGAAATTCGTAAACATGTCTCTTTCCTCGAACATGACCGACCCACCACGCCAGATATCGAAGCCCTATCAGAATTCATCCATCAAGGTTCCTTGTCACCCTAATTAAATTTCGCATAACCATCGCGGTGTGATCAGCGCAACCATCCTGCCTTTGCCGTAAAAACCGATGGTTGCCTTGCCCAGGGCAGGATGTGCACATAGGATTTGCTCCGCGTCGGCAATCTGCCAATTGAGTAGCTGCTCGGAGCGGTCTGGCGGTTGGGTATGCATACTCAATCTGCGGCAACATAAGCTGTTTTGCGCAAAAATCGGTTCATATTGTAAGGTTCAAACCCATCCCAAGTGGTTGAAAGGGGAGGATTATAGGGGCGGATCTGTGGGCACGCGCGAGGTCCCAGCGAATTGTGGGGCGAATCGCAATAGCTTTCCTCTCATCACGTTGTGCCGATACGCTGGCTCAAAAAACGCCTATTGACTTTTGTTATGTCAATATTATCTCTAGCTGTTTGAGCAGGCACAGGATGAGCATAGGGCTTATTTTTGAATTTCCATCACGGATTTGGAGTAGCGGTATGCAGCCAACGTTCGTTCTTTGACGAGCGCATGATCCACAATTGGTTTATCTGGATAGCCAGGCACTTTAAGACCCTTTTCCCAAGGCGCATGGATGGCCTCTGTGGGCAAATGAGCCAACTCGGGCACCCATTTGCGGATGTACTCGCCATTGGGATCAAATTTTTGGCTCTGTAAAAGCGGATTAAAAATCCGAAAGTATGGCGCAGAATCTGTGCCAGTGCCCGCCACCCATTGCCAGCCGCCATTGTTCGCCGCCGGATCGCCATCCAATAAGTTGTCCATGAACCAGGCCTCGCCCCACTGCCAGTTGATCAGCAAATCCTTGACCAGGTACGAAGCGACAATCATCCGCGCGCGGTTGTGCATCCAGCCAGTTTCACGGAGTTGGCGCATGGCGGCATCGACAACTGGAGCACCGGTCAGACCTGCTTTCCAGGCTGCGAAATCGGATTCGTCATCGCGCCAGGGGATTTTGGCCAGGGCCGGGTTAAAGGCACGGGTGCTGACGTGTGGAAAATGATAGAGAATGCTGATGTAAAATTCGCGCCAGATTAACTCACTCAACCAGGTCTCGGGAGAGGATGTCAGGTGCGGGATGTCAGATGGCAGGTGGGCAAGGACGGCAGAAACCGCCTGACGCATGGAAAGCATTCCAAAGCGGAAATAGGGCGAAAGCGAGGATGTGCCGTTCAGGTCAATCCTGTCCCGGAGGTTAGAATAATGGTAAATCGGGAAAGTGGTAAATTGGGCCAGGCGGCGTTTTGCTTCAGATTCCCCGGCTGGGAAAAGGGGATTTCCCGCGTTTGACGGAAGTTCCTCGGAATGGAGAAATGGCGCGGGAGGGAAACCCTCCGGTGCGGGGAGCGGAGAGAGCTCCGGAGCGAGGCGCGCTTTCCATGCTCTGGAAAAAGGCGTGAAAATGGTATACGGCGCACCATCCGCCTTGTGCACCACCAGTGGATGGTGCACCGTCTGGCCATGGATCAGGTTCAAGGGGATGGCTTCGGCTAGACGGACATCGCGGGCGCAGGCATAGGGCGTGAAATCTTCTTCAGCATAGATCGCAGTAGCGTTGGATTGAATGAGTAGGGTGAGGAGCGCCTGTTCGGGCTTGCCACTGCGGACGATTAAACCACTGCCGCGCTTTCTGAGTTCAAGATCGAGGACGCGCAAACCTTCGAATAGGAAATTCTGTCGACGGGCCGGAGTTTTGGCGAGCAGATGGGGATCGAGAATAAAAACAGGGATGACTGCCCCCTGCTGGAGCGCAGCCTGTAGCGCCGGGTTATCGGCCAGGCGTAGATCGCGACGGATCCACCAGAGGACAGTCTGACCGGAGAAATTAGTCAGGGTAAAACCGGGGTGGGACGATTAATTTCAGCGCGATTGCTCAGCTTATGCCTTCCTTCCCAGCCAGAACTTGCGCCAATCGCCGCCACTGGACTGCAGGGCCAGGAAAGCGTAAAGACTGCCCGCAAAAAAGCCGAGGGTCATCATCGCCACGGTCCAGAGAATGGCAACCGGAAGGGATTTTTCGCGGTAGATGATCCAGCAGGAAAAAAGCGTGAAACCGGTGTAAAGGTCAACCAGAGAGACAATTCCCCAGGGATTGGCGAGCAGCTTGCCGCCATCCAGGCCAAAGTCGCCGCGGGTGAAGCCAAAGATCAAGACAGCGGTCATGGCAAAAATGCCAAGAATAGAAATGATTTTTGCGAGTCGCATGAATTACTCCTTTGAAATATTGACTAAACCGAGCGCGCTAAAGCCAAGGTGCGCGCCGAAAACCGGAGTGTTTCGAACCACCGGCACTATACTTTCCGGCCAATAAGCGCGGATGCTTTTGCGCAGTTACCTTATTCATATTTTATTTTCAGGTTAGCCTCAGCTATCTCTATCCGAATAACGACGAAATCTCCCTCTTTTGTGCTTATCTTTTGCATTGCTTCAATCGGACCAGAAATGACAATCCCATTTAATTCAGGGTCACGAAGAATATATTTCATCTTTCGTGGATCTCCGTTTTTTTTACTTGCCAGCTTGGTTGCTTCTACATCAAAGTTTCTCAGGTGGCTTGATTGTTCAGCGTAGTTCGTAAAAGCCTCTCTTGAATAATTATCATCATAGAGTTTTTCGGTTTCTATTATTTTTTCAATTATAGGTATCGTGACAAACCCTTCTGTTCTTCCAAGCGCAGCAAGAACGGCAGGAATTTTGTCTGTCTTTACCTGTACATCATGATCATCCGCGAATTTGACCAATTCCGGTACCAGTTTCTTAATTTGGAGTTCATCGGATTTTTTTTTTTTTTTTCTGGGCATCGTTCCGCCTTATTATTTTCTTTGCTCTGCAGATTTCTAATTCGTTACTTTTAAATTTTATTTCATTTTATT
>CAZHWV010000073.1:0-20741 GCA_964536185.1 uncultured Anaerolinea sp.
CTGGTTGGCCCCGGCTGCGTTCCTGGGGCTGTTCTTTTTCTATCCTCTGGCACGAATTCTAGGGCTTGGGTTTAATTTCAACTTCCTATCCACCTCCCCGCAGTTTCTTTCACGAACCATCGCCGTTTTACAGTTTACGCTTTACCAGGCCTGCATCTCGACACTCCTGACCTTACTGGTTGGCTTGCCACTTGCAAATCTCTTCGCCCGCTTTGACTTCCCAGGCAAAACCATTTTTCGAACACTGACAGCGATCCCCTTTATGCTGCCTACAGTCGTTGTTGCCGCTGGTTTCACTGCT
This sequence comes from uncultured Anaerolinea sp., assembly GCA_964536185.1. Taxonomy (GTDB): domain Bacteria; phylum Chloroflexota; class Anaerolineae; order Anaerolineales; family Villigracilaceae; genus UBA5195. The sequence continues at coordinate 302 of CAZHWV010000073.1, forward strand.
CTCCTCGGCCCGAGAGGCTGGATTAATATTGGGATTATGGCTATATTACGCCTCGAGCAGCCTCCCTTGGTATTTGTTGGAACACTGTGGGCAATCCTGGTCGCGCATGTCTTTTATAACGCTACCATCGTCATTCGCATCGTTGGGAATGCTTGGGCTGCGCTGGATAACCGCTTTAGCGACGCGGCTCGATCTCTGGGAGCTTCGCCGGTTAAGACGTTCTACCACGTAACCCTGCCCATATTGAGACCTTCGATCATTGCCGCCAGCCTGCTCGTTTTTCTCTTCGATTTCACCAGTTATGGCGTAATTTTGCTGTTAGGCGGCTCCAAATTCGCTACCCTTGAAGTTGAGATTTACATCCAGGCTTTGCAGATGCTCAACATGCCCGCCGCGGCCTTACTCTCAATCGTACAGCTACTCTGTACCCTGGCTTTTTCAGCAATTTATAGCCGTTATATCACCCGTGTCACCAGTGTCATCAGACCTCGCGCTGCCTGGCAAAACATCCAAAAACCACGCACTGCCCAACAAAGATTATTTGTGACTGGACTACTCTTCTTTCTAGTCTTATTTTTTTTCTTGCCTCTATTTGCTCTCCCTCTGCGTTCCGTTTCCCGTCCGGAGGCTGAGCGTATCAACTTGGCCCACACTGATCCTGGTGTGACTTTTGATTACTACCGCGAATTATTTGTCAACCGGCGGGCCTCGTTGTTCTACGTTCCACCCTTCCAGGCAGCACGCAATTCGCTGGCGTATGCTGCTCTGACAGTCTTTCTCTCTCTCCTCTTGGGTTTCCCAGCCGCCTCAGCTTTGGCCCGTCCCGGGACACTTGAGAAATGGCTCGACCCACTCCTTATGTTGCCTCTTGGCGCTTCTTCTGTCACGCTCGGCTTGGGCTATATCATCACTTTCAACCGGCCATTATTCCCTGAAAACTGGCCATTTATCAGCGGCCACGCCACCCTGCTGACTTCGCCCCTGCTTATACCCCTTGCCCACACCACCATCGCCTTGCCTTTTGTCATCCGCAGTTTGCAGGCTGCTCTGTCCCAGGTTCCGGAACGTTACCGCGAAGCTGCCGCTACATTAGGCGCGTCCCACTGGCAGACCTGGGTAAATATCGATTGGCCCATTATTTCCCGCGCAGTAATCACAGCCGGGGCCTTTGCTTTTACGGTTTCCCTGGGAGAATTCGGGGCCGCTTCGCTCCTGGCGCGACCCGAATACCCGACCCTGCCAACCGCCATTTATCAATTTTTATCTCAACCTGGTGGAATGAATTATGGACAGGCCATGGCTATGGCGACCATCCTGATGCTGGTGTGCGGGCTAGGCATTCTAGTCATCGAAAGACTGCGTCTGCCTGGGACAGGGGAGTTCTAAGGCATGGATTCGCGAGTTACATCCAACAGAACAACCTGTTTTTCGAGTGGGTTTCAACTGTATAATCACATGTATACTACCCATTTTGGATGTGCCTGCCGGTAAATTGAGAAAACTATGCTTGAAGTCATCAACCTTTACAAAAATTATGACGACCAGCCGCTCTTGAAGGGGGTTTCTTTTTCAATTGCGCAAGGCCAGACGATTTGCCTGCTGGGAGCTTCTGGCTCCGGCAAAAGCACGATACTGCGGATCATTGCTGGTTTGGAAAATGCCGAATCCGGCGAGGTGCGCTGGCAGGGGCACAGCTTAGCCGAGGTACCTGTATACCAGCGTAACTTTGGATTGATGTTCCAGGATTACGCGCTCTTCCCACACATGGATGTCTTCGCAAACGTCGCCTTTGGTCTGCGTATGCACAATTGGACGCAAGAAAAGATAAAGCTGCGCGTTAGCGAAGTCTTACAACAGACCAACCTGTCCGCGTTTGCACAGCGCCGGGTCACAGAGCTTTCCGGAGGCGAACAGCAACGCGTGGCGCTTGCCCGAGCACTTGCGCCCCAACCCCGTTTGCTGATGCTGGATGAACCGCTTGGCGCGCTAGACAGAGCTTTGCGTGAAAGCTTGATCGAAGAACTGCGCGGAATTTTACACCGCAGCGGCATCCCTGCCATTTACGTTACCCACGATCAGCAGGAAGCCTTCTCAATCGCGGATACGATCATCTTGTTACATGAAGGTCACGTTGTTCAGATGGGCAGTGCGCCAGAAGTCTTTGCAAAGCCGGCCAATACCTGGGTAGCTGCCTTCCTGGGATTAGGAAACCTGGTTCAGGGTATGCTGACCTCGCGCGGTGTGGAAACCCCCTATGGTATTTTTACCTGTAAAACAGATCTGCAACCAGGCGCACAAATTACCCTTCTGTTGCGACCCCAAGCCGAGGTTGTTGCCAGCGGCGAAACGCTGGCCGCAATTGTGAATGACGTAGTCTTCCGAGGTCAGGATTTTCGCGTTGAACTGGATAATGGGTTATATTTTTACCTGGCCAACGCGCCGGAAGTGGGCCTGAGCATCAAGCTTAAAATCTTAAAAATGGAGATAGTGTGATCTCTGTGCGTAAGCGTGATGAAAAGGGCCAAATAACCTGGGAATACAAGGGCGAGGTGTTGGCGCGCGGCGAAAATTTTATCAGGCTTGAAGCCCGTTTTAACCGGCCAGACACGCCTTTTCAGGGCATTGTGTTGAAGCATGATGACCGCTTCGTGGAGACCTTCTATACCGATCGCTGGTATAACATCTTTGAAATCCACGACCGGGACGATAATGTTCTCAAAGGTTGGTATTGCAATGTTGGCCGCCCAGCCGTCTGGGATACACCTGATGCAATTTCTTATGAGGACCTGGCCCTGGATTTATGGGTTAGCCCGGAAGGTGTGCAGAGTGTGCTTGATGAAGATGAATTCAAGCACGCTGACCTGGATGTGCCCACCCGCGAGAGAGCACTCCAGGCTCTGGCAGAGTTGCAGAACATGTTTAAATCAAAACAGCCCGGTCTTTGAACCGGGCTGTTTTGAGAGATGATTACAGGGCGGTCAATGAATTTATCAACGCGCCGTTACCGAAAAGGGCGTCACCATTCTGGTATAGATAGTAACTGAGACTGCCGACGAAGAGGCAGCAACAGCACAATACGACTACGACCACCGCAATGATGATGCCGGTTCGGTTCTTTTTTGGTTCAACAGGCAAAGGGTCAGGCATTGACATAAGATTTCTCCTCCGGGAAAATGGGTTTAGATGCGCGCATGCGAACGACGCCACAACCACCAAAGAAACATGGCTGTGAACAAGACAAACATGCAAGCAACAATAACTGGAACGATCAAAGCCAAAATGGATGTGATCGTCGAAACGATATCTTCTGCGATGCTGACCGGGACATTGCCGGCACCGCCAGTGGTGGCAGTCACTGCCGGACGCATCAGACCCGCCTTGGCCACATGCACACTTCCAGCCACGAGCAATCCGCAAGCCAGAGAAAGCGCCGGGCTGACCCCTGTCAGCACCTTGGCTGATGCAGCAAAAACGATCGCACCCGCAACGGGACGCACGAAGGTCTGCAACAGGTCATTGAAATGATTGAAAGCAGGGACCTTATCGGCCAGGAACTCAATGATAATCAAAACTCCCAACAGTATGATGATCCATGGGTTCCCAAGGGTATCATACGGTGGGTTGAGCTTGAACCAGTCAGTAAAGTGGGCGATGACTGCGATGGTAAAAAGTGGAATATAAGCGTTCAATCCGGCGCTGGCTGAAAGCCCAAAAGCAGAGAAAATACCCAGCATAAGTTCCATCATCTATATTATATCCAGGTTGGGCGAAAATGTTTGCGCGAGTTTATCCCAAGGGGAACCCGCCCCAGGTGTGAGTCAACCACAGACGAAAAACATCAATAGCAGTGATTTGCAGCAGAGTGATGGTCAACCCGGCCAATATTGGCAACCAGGCCTCACGTAAGTTCATATACAGGTTTTCCTGGCGCATGATCATTGTCCAGAGCATGCCATACACCAATGTTAACAGCAGCAGCACACCCCCTGCGCTCAGAAAAGTCGCCGGATAAAGGATCCAATTCCATTCGGGCAAAACAGATAGATCGGCCAATAGCATCAAAGCGCTCATGATTAACAAATCGAGCGGTTTGCCCAGCACAGGCTTATCATCCCAATCTTTCCACAAAGTTTGGTTGAAGGAAACAAAGACTGCCACAGCCATCCCCAGACCCATACCTGAGCCGGTAAACAGGCGCAAAGTGTTATTTGGCACATACAGGGTGGGAATGAAACTCAAACGCGAACCATACACTGATTTCATCAAATACAGGTATGAATTAACACCGTCCACAGCAAAGGCTAATCCCAAAAGCACCAGGATAACGAGGGCGATTTTGGGAGGCGTACCAGCGCTGCGACGATAACGCAGGCTTAGAAATGCCAAGCCCAACACAGCGCCCAGGTACATCCCTGAGCAGCGCGCGCACAGTGGCAACTGCCGGCTATCCACGTGAAAAGAACGCGCGTCGAGCCGGTGACACACCGCGTAGCCAATGGCATCAGCCTTGCTCAATATGCCCGCAGGGGCAATAAGTAAAAAACCCACCAGGATAGCGCAGGCGGCCAGCGGCACAAGCCAGTTTGATAGTTTTTGGGCAACGAATAGCATTCGAGTTCGCATTGATTCATTATATTGAGAAGCTGTGCGGATGGCAAGCAGCCAGAGGATGATTTTGGAGTATTATAGAAGTATGTGCAATATGCTCCTGCGAATGTTCTTTAAGAAAATATTCCTGTTTGGAGGACCGGCTTGCCCGGTTTAGGAGGAGTGCTATGAAACGGATCGGGGTCCTTACCGGCGGCGGTGACGCGCCAGGCCTGAACGCGGTCATCCGCGCAGTGGTCAAGACGGCCATCAACGATTATGGCTGTCATGTACTTGGCATCAAGAATGGCTACGACGGGTTCCTGATGCCTGGCGGGGTTTTCCCATTGACACCCGCAGAGGTACGCGGTATTTTACCGCGTGGTGGCACTATTTTAGGAACAGCCAATCGCGGCAATCCTTTTGCCCGCAAGGTCATTCAAGATGGCAAGGAAGAGATCATTGACGTTTCCAACGATGTTATTCAGGCGATCAAAGACCAAAAACTGGATGCCCTGATCGTGATTGGTGGGGACGGCACCCTACGGATTGCACATGACCTGTTCATGCGTGGTATCCCCGTCGTAGGCGTTCCCAAGACCATTGACAACGATATCCATGGTACAGAAGTTTCCTTCGGCTTTGATACTGCCCTGAATATCGCTACCGAAGCTATAGACCGCCTGCATACTACAGCCGAATCACACCAGCGCGCCATGATCATCGAACTCATGGGGCGCGATGCTGGTTTTATCACCCTGCACTCCGGCGTAGCTGGAGGCGCAGATGTCATCCTGATCCCCGAAATCCCCTTCAAGTGGGAGGTTGTTGCCCAAAAAGTGCTCAACCGTAAAGCGCGGGGCAGTTCCTTCAGCATTCTAGCTGTATCCGAGGGCGCGAAACCTTTGGATGGAGCTGTCCAATACAACCGCCCTGGCGACCAGATGTATGTCCCACGTCTGGGCGGTATCGGGCAGAAGTTAGGCGATTTTTTAGAAGCCAGCGGCATCGAGACGCGCGTTACTGTGCTTGGGCACGTCCAGCGCGGAGGAACGCCATCAGCCTTCGACCGCTGGTTGTCCACCCGTTACGGCTCTGCCGCGGTACGCGTAGCAGCCCAGCGTCATTTTGACCGAATGGTCACGCTGACGAATGGCCGGATCACTGACATGCCTCTCATGGATGCAATCGCCATCCCCAAGCGAGTCGACCCGAACGGTGATGCCGTACAAACTGCGCGCGGGATTGGCATTTCCTTCGGAGATGAATAATCATTAAATAGAGAATGCCGCCCTTGCAGGCGGCATTCGGTTTGGCGCAGTGGCTTCCTTAACGGAAACCGAGGAGGGATGCCACTGCGCCGCGTTGGATACTACTGGAACTGTCCATGCGAGACATCACCTCCTTCTATCTAAAGGATAGCAGTGAATGGATGGAATGGCAATGATGCTCGTAGTATGACATAATCTTAATCGGATGTCAATAGGGGGATTAACAGCTTAACGTTATTGTTAACCAGGTCGCAGTGCGCAGTAGTCCTTTTGTCTCTTTGAAGAATTTTTGCTCCACCCATTCAAAGCTGACACCATCAAAAACTATCAGAGAGACTCTGCCAGTCTTCTGTGATTATCCTTTTTCGAAATCATAATGGAGGTTTTTATGCAAAAACAACCCGCTCGTCTCTGGATTACAGCCCTGTTCCTGGGCTGGTTCTTTGATTTTGTCTTCTATAAACACAGCCCCGGGCTATCCTTCGCTATCTATGCCCTGGTTACTCTGGCGGGCGGGTTTATCCTGCTCTGGCTCGATGGCATTCGCCCGGCCCGATCTACATTAGTGCTGATGCCCTTCATCCTGTTTTTTATCACCATTACTTTCACCCGCATGGAACCACTCAGCGCCTTCCTGGCACATGCTTTCTGCCTATTTCTGATGGCCGGATTGGCTGTCACTTATCGAGGTGGTCAATGGCTGCGCTACAGCCTGGCAGATTACTTCGCACGCGGGCTCGACCTTTTCTTCAGTCTCGGCATGCGCCCCCTGAGCTTTGCCGCAAGTCAACGCAGCGCTCCAAGCGAACCAGGTGTTGCCCAAAAACCAGCCAGCCTAGTCTGGCCGATTCTACGCGGCCTCGCACTCGCCATCCCGGTAGTCGCCTTCTTCGCGGCCCTGCTTGCCTCAGCTGACCTGATCTTTGCCCAGCGGCTCAATGACCTGACCGCTATCTTTCGCCTGGAAAACCTGCCAGAATATATATTCCGGTTTACTTATATCCTGGTACTGGCTTATGCACTGGCCGGGATTTACCTGCACGCCGCGCAGCGCTCCGCAGACGAAAAATTACTGGGACTCGAAAAACCATTTATGCCGCCTTTCTTCGGCTTTACTGAAGCCAGTATTGTCCTGGGGAGTGTCGTTCTACTCTTTGCCACCTTTGTCATCATCCAGTTCCAGTACTTCTTTGGCGGGCAGACAAATATCAATCTGGGCGGTTTTACCTATGCCGAGTATGCCCGTAAAGGTTTTGGCGAACTCGTCAGTGTTGCCTTCTTTGCGTTGCTCCTTTTTTTAGGTCTGACTGCCATTACCAGGCGCGAAACCCCTGTCCGCAAAAAGATTTTCTCTAGTCTGGGCCTGGCGCTACTAACCCTGGTCGCTGTCATGCTTATCTCAGCTTACCAGCGCCTCGTGCTTTATGAAAATGCCTATGGTTTTACCCGCCTGCGCACCTACACCCATGTTTTCATGATCTGGATTGCTGTTCTCCTGGCTGCCGTGGTCCTGCTCGACTTGCTCCAACGCCAACGCGGCTTCGCCCTGGCTGCACTTCTGGCATCTCTCGGTTTCGCGCTCTCGCTGACACTGCTCAATGTAGATGCATTCATCTTCCAGCGCAATCTAGCCCGTTTTGAACAGGGACAGACCCTGGATGTCGGCTACCTGGCCTCACTCTCCCCCGATGCCATCCCCATGATAGTGACTCAATTTGAAACCCCGGCGTTGAAAGCTGAAACCCGCGACCGCCTTGGAGCTGTGTTGGCCTGCGTCCAGTTCCAGAACACATCCAACTCACCGGATACATCCTGGCAAGCCTTCCATCTCTCCAATACCTGGGCCAAAAACTCCCTGCAGCGAGTAGCCGCATCGCTCAAATCCTATCAAATCGACTCATCCTCCTGGCCCATGACAGTAACTACCCCGCAGAATGACAAGTATGATTGCTCCAGTACCCAGATGATGGATTAACACGGGTTTCTCGTATTGCCTAAAAAAACTGCAACCCCCATAACTTCCTGTACAGCCCTGCCTGCTTGAGCAGCTCAGCATGCGTGCCGCGCTCTACAATACGGCCTTTGTCCAACACCAGGATTTCGTCCATCTCTTCCAGCCCGAGCAATCGGTGGGTGATCCATAGCACGGATTTACCATGTGAGGCTTTGAGCAGTGTTTCCACCAGGCGTCGTTCCGTAGCAGGGTCAAGATTCGCGGTAGGCTCATCGAAAATAAACAAAGGCGCATCCTTCAACAACGCGCGCGCAACTGCTACACGCTGGCGCTCGCCACCTGAAAATTGCACCCCGCGTTCGCCCAACAGGGTCTCATAGCCTTGAGGTAGGCTGTTCACAAAATCATGCAACTCGGCTTGCCGGCAAGCGTCTTCGATCTCTGTTGCGTTTGCCCAAGGGCGGGCCAGCCGCAGGTTCTCATTCAGGCTCGCGTTGAACAGGTAAGTAGACTGGCTCACCAGGCTGAACATCCGGCGCGCATCGACTGGGGTATAGAAACGGATATCCTGGTCATCCAACGCGATTTCACCTTCGCTAAATTCCCAGAAACGCATCAGCAGATTGACGATCGTGGATTTCCCGGCACCGCTGGGACCCACGATCGCCATTTTTTTTCCAACTGGCAGATCAAAATCGATCCCGTCCAGCACTTGTTCCGTTTCGTATGCAAATCTTAGCCCACGGACGCGCAAACTAGCTGTCGCCGGGCGCGGCAGGGCTTCAACAGGTTCCACTACCGCGGGGGCGCTATCGGCAATCTCAAATAAGCGCCGCGCTGATTGCAAGTTGGCTTCCAGCAGCTGCGCAGCCTGGGGCAGGTTTTGAACCGCTTCGAAACTTGCCAGGGCTGCAAGTATGATCACCGCCAGATAGACGCCCTTAATCGTACCGTCCGCCACCATTGGAATGGAAAGAAACAACAATACCCAGACGCCGATCCCCATCAACAGGCTATTCAACCCGGATTGGAAACCGCTCAAACGCGCCATGCGTGTTTGCACTGCTCCGAAGCGTTCGCCAGTAGCCATAATTTTTGCAGCCTGGGCCGACTCCTGCCCGAAAGCCACCAGGTCTGGTAGTCCTTGAACAGCATCCACCAGGTCAGCGCGTAAAATGGCGCGCTCATCGGTCAGCTGCCGGCCAGGTTCGTGGTTCAGCCTCAAGGACAAACTGGTTAAGCCAAGACCAATTGCCAGCAAGAAAAGTGTCATTACCAACGCAAGCAGGGATGAGAAAGATCCCATAAAAACGGCCATGCCCAAGATCACGATAATCGCAACCAGCGGCGGAGCCAGCACCCGGACGTACAAATTATCCAGTGTTTCCACGTCCGACATAACCCGGTTGAGTAAATCGCCAGAGCGAGAGGTCACCAGCCGGGCAGGGGCCAGCGGTTCAATAGCCTGGTAAAACCAGACCCGTAGCCGAGCCAACACCTTGAAGGTCAGCGAGTGTGAGGCCAGCCTCTCCAAATAGCGAAAAACACCGCGGGAAATTCCAAAAAAGCGCACGCCTACCACCGCAACACTGACCGCGGAGATCGAGGGGTGCAGGGCAGCCATCGAGATCAGGAAAGCTGATGTCGACATCAAGCTGATGCTGGCTGCTATGGTTAGCGCGCCGAGTAGGGCTGAAAGCAGCAACTGTGGCCAGAATGGCAGGACAAAGCTAAGCAGGCGTCGGAAGGTTATCATGCAGCCTCCGGACTCAATGAGCGCAGATCGATATCAGGCGGGAACTGGTCGCTTAACGATTGACCGGTTTCATTTACCAGAGTAGCATAAACATTATTCTTAGCAATCAATTCATTGTGCCGGCCTGATTCCACGACCTGCCCACCCGCCAAAACCAGGATTTGGTCAGCCAGGTAAACAGTCGAAAGACGATGGGCGATAACCAGTGCGGTGCGTCCACGCATCAAGCGTTGCACCGAAGCGCGCAGTTCAGCTTCCAGGCCAGGGTCGAGGCTGGAAGTAGGTTCGTCGAGCAGCAGGAAGGCCGCATCTTTCAGGAAAGCGCGCGCCAAAGCCAGTCGCTGAGCTTGACCGCCGCTCAATCGCGCCCCACGTTCTCCGATCATGCTCTCGAATCCCTGTGGCAAGGCCGTGATGAAATCCATCAGCCCGGCCTGTTCGCAAGCCAGGACAAGTTCGGCTTCGCTGGCTGCAGGTCTGGCCAATCTCAGGTTGGCTCCCAGGCTGTCATGAAAAAGATAAGGACTCTGCGGCACCCAGGCCACTTGTTTGCGCCACTCTTTAGCCGGGAGATCGACCAAAGACATCCCATTGACCAGCACCCGTCCAGAAGCCGGGTCAATAAAACGCAACAACAGGTTGGCAATGGTACTTTTCCCAGCCCCGGAAGCCCCAACCAGCGCCGTCAGTTGACCGTGGGAGAGCTGAAAACAGACATCCTTAACGGCTGGTGTGTCTCGTCCAAGATACTGATACGTGACGTTTTCGAAGGTAATGTCAAAGTGGTTGGTCCCCCTCGCTGCGACAACCTGAGCCAGCCCTGGACCTTCGATACTTGCTGCCACGGGCAAAGGTGTATCCAGAATCTCAAAAATGCGTTTGGCCGCCGTTGAACCGGACATACCCGCGTGATACTTCAACCCCAGTTGGCGCAGTGGCAAATAGAAATCCGGGGCAACGACCAGAATGAAAAAAGCTGGCAGAAATTCTAGCTTGCCATACAACAAGCGCAAACCAATCTCAACTGCCACTATGGCTGTGCTCAACGTGGTCAACAGCTCCAAAGCCAGGGCCGAAAGAAAAGTTACTCGCAAAACCTGCATTGTTACATCGCGGTAGCGCGCGCTTACCTCAGCGATGACTTTGGCCTGTCCCTTGGCCTGCCCGAGCGCCTTCAGCGTGGTCAGGCCTTGCAATACATCGTAAAAATGAGCGGAGAGACGGCTCAGACTGGCATACTGGCGTCCCGTTAAAGTTTCGGCAGTCTTGCCAATCATGACCATGAAGAAAGGCACCAGCGGAGCCGTAAGTAAGAAGACAACCCCGGTCAAAATATCAATTGGGAAGATCAAGAATAAAATGGTAAGTGGTATCGAGGCGGCCAGCACTAATTGCGGCAGGTACTGGCTGAAATAAGCATCCAGCGCCTCGACCCCTTCCACACTGGCAGCCGCCAATTCGCCTGTGCGCTCGCCTTGCGTAAAAGCTGGTCCCAGGGCGGTCAGGTGATTCATCAACCGCCCGCGTAGATCGGCTTTAACCCGCTGGGCAACAGCATTGGCGCTCAATTCCGCCCCCCAAATGCTCAGCGCTTTGGCGGCAATAACCGCCAATAGAATACCCAGCGGCATACCCAGTGTGGCACGGCTCGCAGCGTTGAGAAAAACGGCGTTAACGATGGAGGCCAAGATCCAGGCCTGGAGAATGGTCAGGACACCGCCAACCCACCCCAAAAGGATAGTCAGCGTGAGAGCAAGTCCGGATGAACGCGCAAAAGCAAGCAGGCGACGGGAGAACATGCGTCAATTATACGTGACGAATGCAAGCATTAATCAATCTGGCTGTCCAATACACAAAGTTCGCAATTTTGCTCAAGAAGCAGTAAAATAAGCATACTTTACAGGAGTACATATGTCTGAAATGGTGGAAGTTTCAATCGATAGTGTACGAGTCAGCCTCATGTCGCCCCAGCGGCTGGTGGTGCTTCGAGATGCCAACAACGACCGTTATCTACCCATTTGGGTTGGACCCTATGAAGCCGAATCGATCACAGTGGCATTGAACGAGATCGAGATTGTGCGCCCTTTAACCCACGACCTGCTCAAGAATCTATTTACAACCTTTGGCGCGCAAATCAAGCGCGTTGAGATCGTTGCTTTGCGAGAAGATATTTTTTATGGCAATATTGTCGCCGAAGCAGATGGGCACACTATCAATATCGATGCGCGGCCCTCAGATGCAATCGCCCTTGCAGTCCGCGCTCATGTGCCGATCCTGGTGGATCCATCCGTCATGACCACGGCTGGAATCGCCCCCGAACAGGACCTGCGCGCCCATAAACCGCCTCAATCTGCAGCGATCAATGACATTAGCCCGTCTACGATTTCCACAGCCAGCTCCCCGGCCCCATCAAAACCCACGGGGTCTGCGGAAGATAGCGGGCGGCTCTCGATTTTCGAAGACTTCTTGAACAAGCTCGATACCGACAAGCCGCCGAGTAAGCCTGACGAGCCCGATAATCCCGAAACGAAATAGCATCGTTGCAACGTTCATCCAGGACACGGCGAAGTTAAGTAAACATCGAGCGTGTCCTTTTTTTATCCACGCTTGTTGAGAATTTTTATGTCTGATATTGAACCTCCCGAAGCCCCTTATGGGGAAGAAAAGACCAGCACTTCCGGATTACCACACAGCCGCGAGGCCGAAGAAGCTGTCATCGGCGCCGTATTGATTAACCCGGAAGTGTATTACGATCTGGCTCAGTTCCTACAGCCAGAAGATTTTTATATCCATCGCCTGCGCTTTATCTGGGAGGCTTACGTTCGCCTGCAGGAACGGCGCGTACCTGTGGACAGCCTGACCGTCAGCGAAGAACTTGAAGACATGGGACGCCTGGAAGAGATCGGCGGTCCGGCCTACCTGACCGCACTGTTGAACCAGGTACCGACCACCCTGCACGCCGAGGCCTACGGTAAAATCGTTGAAGCCGCCTCAATTCGACGAAAACTTCTGTCCGCCGCCAACAACATCGCTACACTCGCCTACAATGAAAAAGAAGCCATTGACACGGTCATGGGAGAGGCTGAGAAGGCCATTTTCAATGTTGGCGAACGCCGGATGCGTCATGATGTGGTGCCGATCCGCGAGGTACTTTCTGCTTATTATGACCATGTTGATGAACTGGCCCGGCGTGGCGATGAAATTGTGGGTGTGCCTACTGGTTTCACCGACCTGGATAAGATGTTGGGCGGCCTGCAACCTTCCGATTTTCTTATCACCGCCGGCCGCCCAGGTACGGGTAAAACTGCACTGATGTTGACCATGGTCCACAATGCGGCCCTCATCCACAAAAAACGCGTGGCTGTCTTTTCCTTGGAAATGTCCAACGAACAGGTGGTACAGCGCCTGATCGCCCAACAGACAGGGATCGATTCACAGCGGTTGCGCTCTGGCAAGCTCACCGATGATGATTGGCCAGTATTCAATCATGCCATTGAGGTGCTCGGCGATACGCGCATCTACCTCGACGACACCCCCGCACTGACTCCTTTGCAACTGCGCACTAAGTGTCGGCGGTTGCACATGGAATATGGCATTGACCTGATCATTCTCGATTATTTACAGCTCATGTCTTCTGAAACACGCAATGATAATCGCGTACAGGAAGTCTCGTACATCTCTCGCTCGCTCAAGCAACTTGCCCGTGAACTTAACGTGCCCCTGATGGCTGCTGCCCAGCTTTCGCGCGCCGTAGAGCAACGCGCCGACAAAGAGCCACAGCTCTCCGATCTGCGTGAATCAGGATCGCTTGAACAAGATGCAGATATCGTCATGTTCATCTATCGAGACGAGAAAGACCCGACCATGGCAAACGTCACCCATCTAAAAATTGCCAAACATCGCAACGGCCCGGTTGGACAGGTGGATTTGATTTTCAGGAGTAATTTAACGAAATTTGAGAATGCTGCCACCCGCAAGGTCGACTTTTCCGGAGTTTAGTTTTTCTAACCTATGTCCCCTTTTGACGGTTTTACCTCATCTGAAACATTCACGCCCGTCCCCGATGCGATCTTCCGCTTATTAGGCGAGATCGACGATCTGGATGAGCTCAAGCTCACACTGTATGTATTATGGCGCATAGATCATATGGAGGGCGCTTTTCGCCAGATCTGCCGCAGCGAAATCATCGAAGATGATAATTTTATGCACAGCATGACTGCGCATAGATTGGACACGGGCCTGCAGAAAGCTGTTCAACGCGGGATTTTGATCTGGGTCGAAAACCCGGATGGCGGTTTTTATTTCCTAAATTCCCCACGCGGGCGCGCCTCAGCCGAGGCTTTGCGAAAGGGAGATTGGCGAGCTTCTGTTGTTCCTTCGCAACCCCCTCGTGAAATTCCTAATATATTTAAGCTTTATGAAGAAAACATCGGTCCTTTGACCCCGCTCATTGCGGATGCACTCAAGGATGCTGAAAACACATATTCACCGGAATGGACCGCCGATGCTATTGAGCTGTCGGTGAAACGCAACATACGTAATTGGAAATATATCGAAGCGATCTTGCATCGCTGGAAGGAAGAAGGCCGTGCCGAAAAGCAGAATAGACGAGACGCTGAAGCGAGTCGCGGGAGCGACGTCACCCGCAAAGTCGAAGAATTCCTCAAGCGAACACGTTGACCCGGGTATGCTGGGCAACCCCAACTGCCCCTTGTGCGCTGGCCTGGGCTATCTGCGCCAGGACCTGCCGGTTGGTCATCCGGAATTTGGCAAAGCGATCATTTGCGACTGCCGCCGAAAATCGGTGACAGAGCAGGTCCGCAGCCGCCTATTTTCTATTAGCCGCCTGGACGAGTTAAAGGATTTGAGCTTCGAATCCTTTAATCCGCGCGGGCGTACAGGGCTGGGTCAAAAACAGGTGCAGTCACTCGAAAATGCCTTTAGCCATTCCCGACAGTATGCTTCATCCTTGAAAGGTTGGGTCTTGCTGCAGGGTGGTTATGGCAGCGGTAAAACCCATCTGGCTGCGGCGATCGCGAATTTTGCCGTGCAAATGGGTGTGCCGACCCTGTTCTTAACCGTCCCTGATCTGCTCGATACGCTGCGCTTCGCCTATGACAGCGTCGATACGACTTTTGAAGAACGTTTTGAACAAATTCGCAACGCCCAACTACTGGTGCTGGACGACTTCGGCACACAAAACGCCACGGGCTGGGCGCAGGAAAAACTTTTCCAGATCATTAATTACCGCTATATCAATAAATTACCCCTGGTGGTAACCACCAACCTATCCCTGGACGAGATCGAAGCTCGCATCCGCTCGCGCTTGCAGGATCCAGAGCTGGTCACAACCGTCAAAATTTCAGCACCGGATCACCGCCACCCAATAGATGATGTGGGACATTCAGAACTCTCATCGCTTAGATTGCTTTCTAACCGGACCTTTGTCAATTTTGTAGATCGGAACGATGAAAAGATCAACCAGGACGAACTCAAGTCGCTTGACAATGCGCTTAAGGAAGCTCAGACTTTTGCCCGGAACCCGCACGGCTGGCTTGTCCTTACCGGTCCCTATGGCTGTGGAAAAACACACCTGGCTGCTGCAATTGCAAATCAACTCGCCGGGCAAGGCGACCCGCCTCTGTTCGTGATGGTGCCAGACCTGCTCGATCACCTGCGTGCAGCTTTCAGCCCCAACTCAGGTACAAGCTACGACCGGCGGTTCGACGAAGTTCGCATTGCCCCGTTGCTGGTATTGGATGACATGGGCTCACAGTCAGCCACACCGTGGGCCAGGGAAAAGCTATACCAGTTATTAAATTACCGCTACAACCGGGAGCTTCCCACCGTCATCACGGTAGCTGTGGACATGTTACCGGATATCGACATTCGTATCTTGACCAGGATGCGGGATGAGCGCATTTGCACCATGATCACCATCATTGCTCCGGCTTATGTAGGCGCGAAGAAAAAGACTTCTCGAAGGCAATTACGATAACGCAAGCATCAGATCTCTGAACGGGAGATTTTCTCAAACACGTTTCTTCTATCGATCCGAATTAAATGCATACAACTGTGCATATAATTTTATCCCCCCTTGATACCGTGCACAATTGTGCGTATAATATCAGCATGACAAATAATTTGATCGCTAACACCAAAACGCGTATCACCATTCGTATCGACAATGACATTTTGGAGTGGTTCAGGAACGAGGTCGAAGCGGCGGGCGCGGGTAATTATCAAACGCTGATTAATCGCGCCCTGCGCGAATATGTTCACGGTCGTGAGCAGTTCAACGAAGCCATGCTCCGGCGCGTAATTCGCGAAGAATTATCCACCGCGCGCAGTCAGCCAGCCACATTCAAATCGAATACAACCGTTTCTCGCTGAGCATGCTGATCCAATTTACACTTGAAGTATTATTTGCTTCCCCGTATTGTCAGGGCTAAGGCTCTTTGACTGTAAAATTATCAAAAAGGATGTCTGTTCCTGGCGTCGCATAAGTACCGGCGATCAAACCGACATCACCGCCAATCAGGGTGGAGTCTTTCGCAGTTGCTACCAATTTATCATTAATGTAGAGTGTTAGCACATCACCAATGCAATCGGCGCGGAAATGGTTGGTAGCTTTTCCCTGTCGGACTGCGTCCGATTCAACCAGCGTATCTGCTGAGATCACTTTTTGATCGCCAGCAGTGACGAACATAATCCCCACATAACCATCGCTACTAGCCATAAACTGGTAATAACTATCCTTGTCGTTTGTGCTGGTATAACGGCAGATAACCCCAAAATCGTTATCATCCGGTCCGCCAATTTTGCTGGCGTCCACTTCAACTTGCACATCTGCAGGAAGCTGGCTTCCCAAACCAGGATTAGCCCAATAATCCATACCATTGCCATTATCCCCGATTCCATTAATTAGAATGCGATAGGCGCCATTCTCATAATCTGTGCTGCCGTTTGCATCGCGCGAACTACCCCAACCGCTTTTTGGGTTTGAAAAGTCATCAAAAAAGATATTTTTCTGCGAGCCGCTGGCCGGTTGGTTCTCCTTTGGCTCTGGGGTAGAAAATCTAATTGCGACCGGGCCAAAATTTAATGTAACTTCCCCGATCTTTAACCCAATAAGGAGCATTACGAGAACAACGCCAATGATAAAGAAAAAGCCCAATAATTTCAGGGCGATTTCAAGAATGAATTCCTTCGTAAAAATCCCGTTCTCCGAGGGACCTTTTGCCATTTTTGTTTGATCCTTGATCTGAATTAAAAAAATTATACATGATTACAATGCTAAAGACAATCCCGGCAAATTCGCGCCCTTGACATGCCAGTTTGTAACGGTAGAATAGTGAAAGATACTTACTTTTATCCTTTCCAGTTCAGTGATCCCCCCCTTGGAGATAGCCTGATGCTTCCATTCCCGGATTTTTATACCCCTGAAAGAGTGGGGACTGTATACCGGGTGGATTATGCTGAATGTTCCCAGGCTGCAATGGCATACCGTTCAATCCATGGGATTCGCCCGGCCTCTACTGATCGCCAAAAGAATTGGCTGTTGCTAGTTGATGTCCAGAACACATTTTGCATCCCGGGATTTGAATTATTTGTAGGCGGCCGCAGCGGCACAGGCGCAGTCGATGATAACCGGCGTCTTTGCGAGTTTATTTACCACAACCTGGATGCCATCACGCGCATTTCGGCCACATTAGACACGCACACCGCCATGCAAATTTTTCATCCACTTTTTTTTGTTGACGCACTTGGCAACCACCCAACCCCCTATAGTGACATTCATCTGAACGATTTGCTTGCTGGAAAGTGGAAATTTAACCCGGAATTGGCCCAACAATTTGGCATTACTCCCGAATATGGCCAAAAATTAGTACTTCATTACACGGAGACTCTGGCGAAAAAAGACAAATACGCGCTCACCATTTGGCCATATCATGCCATGCTCGGTGGCATCGGCCACGCGCTGGTTTCTGCGGTTGAAGAAGCTATTTTCTTTCACTCAATAGCGCGTCTCTCGCAGACCGAGTATGAGATCAAGGGCGATAGGCCTTTTACCGAAAATTATTCCGTTATCGGGCCCGAGGTGCTTAACGGCCCCGAGGGCGAAACACTTGGCCTGCGCAACCCCAAATTCATTGAACAGCTAAAAGAAGTCGACCGCTTAATTATTACCGGTCAGGCAAAAAGCCATTGTGTAGCCTGGACGGTCTCGGATTTACTCGAAGACATCCAAATCACAGATCCCCAGCTGGCAAAGAAAATCTTTTTACTCGAGGACTGCACTTCTCCGGTAGTTGTCCCAGGAGCAGTCGATCACAGCGATGAGTCGGATGCGGCTTTTGAAAAATTTGCTGCGGCAGGGATGCACATCGTTCAATCAACAGTCCTCTGTCTGCCTGAGATCGGGTAAATGTCTGAACTTCAACCAAGGAAAATATGTCCATTTTTGACGGAAAACGCCTGACGAACGACACATTTAAACTCGACATTGAACGTATGCGCCAGGGTTGGTATTCAGACAAGTACTTTGCCAACATTAATCGTATGCTGGTGACTCTGGCAGCCGAAGAATACACTTACTCGGGTGAGCGGCATAATTTGCCGGCCCAGATTTCACCCAATAACATTTCTGTTGGCGATTTGGAAGTGGAAATGCAGTGGTTCACACGACGGGTTGGCACCAGCCTGGTTGTCGGGGTGGATAAGTCTCTGGCCATGCTAAAGCACTGCACCGGATATTTTGATGACAACCACTTTGTTGAAACAGCGGATAAATTGGAAGTTTGGGCGGTTCACGATGGGGATGTAGTCTCATCAGATGGTGATCCGCTCAGGATACAGCCCGTTATCCGCGTGCGCGGGCGATACAGAGATTTCGCCTTGCTCGAAACCCCAACTCTCGGTATTTTGACACGGTCCAGCCGGATCGCTACAAACGTTTATGAGACTTTTGTGGCGGCGCGTGGCAAACCTGTCTTGTTCTTCCCGGCGCGTTTCGATCTGCATGAAGTCCAGGCTGCCGACGGCTATGCTTACAATATCGCGCTCCATCGTTTCAACTCAGATCAAGCCAGCGACCTTGGCGCGTTCATCTCCACCGATGCGCAAGGCGACTGGTGGGGCGGCGCAGGTGGCGGAACTGTAGCCCACGCAGCAATTGCCAGCTTCCTGGGAGATACAGCCGAGGTGATGATGGCTTTTTCGCGCGTTTTACCGGTGAATATTCCACGCATTGCCCTGGTCGATTTCAATAACAATTCTGTTCTCGATTCCACGCGCGTGCTGAATGCGATGTTCGCTGAATACCGGCGCCTGATCGAGGCGGGAGACGATATACAAAGCACAGCCTCCGAAGCCGCCAAATATAAGTTATATGGAATCCGGCTGGATACAAGTTCAACCTTGCGTGATGAATCGGTAACACCCCTGGGCGATCCGGCTCTTGATCTGGGGGTTAATCCCCGCCTGGTTTTCAACGTGCGTCATGGCCTGGATTCGGCCTGGGAGCGCTGGGACCTGCCTGCAAAGTGGCAGGAAATTGCGCGTGAATATTGTCAGAGGGTTAAAATCGTCGTTTCCGGTGGTTTCGCCCCCGAAAAAATCCGCCGCTTCGAAAAGCTAGGGGTTCCGGTAGACATCTACGCAGTAGGCTCATATCTGTTCAACAATAATGGCGCTACAGTCACCGATTTCACCGCAGATGTGGTCCGTGTTAAAATTCATGGTCAATGGGTAGACATGGCAAAAGTAGGACGCAAGCCACTGGATAACCCCAATTTGCAGCGTATCTGGTAATCAAACCCAGACGCTAACGTATACGCCGTTTCCATTCCTCTTTCATCTGCAATTGTCGCGGAGACTCGCCAGATTGCAGCGCCAGGAAGTCTGTCAGCAAACGGTTAAAACCGGCAGGATCATCGAGCATCGGAAAATGGGATGATTGTTCAAAAACAATTGAATGCATATTGAGCGGCGCAGACGTTTTCTCATAGTTTGGAATGGTAATCGCCGGGTCATTCTGCCCATAGACAAGCAAGCAGGGGGTGTTCAGGCTACCAATACGATGCGAAAGATCAAATAAATCAGGCGATTCAAAAGAAGCCGCCAACGCCAGTGGGTCAGCCTTGAGGCCATCGGCGCGGGCTGGTTCGGCTGCGGCATTTTTTGAAAGCAGCCAGTCAGCCAGTTCCTGCAACGAGGCAGTGCGCAAACGGTTATGAATACTGCTCATCTCAAACGGGAGTCCCACCGTCAGCATGCGATCGACGACAGTAGGATAGCGCATCGTAAAGAGCAAGCCCACCAGGGCACCCAGACCGTGGGCAACGATGGCCACCTTGCTCATGCCCAGTTCCTGTAAAAAGTGATCCAGCAGGGCCACTTGTTTATCCATACCGTAGTGATCTGGCTCGCGGGCAGTATCGCCAAAGCCCCACATATCCAGAGCATAGGCGCGGAATCCTGTAGAGACCGCCTGCATGGCAGGTACCCAATAACGCCAGGAACCCATCCAGCCGTGCAGAAATATAATCGGGCGTCCGCGCCCAATCACCTCGTAATGCACTATCCCACCGTCCAACAAGATTGCGCTCATGTTCTGGGTTTATTTTCCATATTTTGCAAGAATGGATTTAACACGTTCAGTCAGTTGATCAGGAGCAAATGGTTTCAGCAAGTATTCTTCGGCTCCGGAGGCGATGCCCTGCTCAATTTCGTTTTCCTGACCCTTTGCAGACAGAAAAATAACCGGTATGTGGGCAATTTCTGGATCAGCCTTAATTTTTTTGCAGGCATCGTAACCTGTCATCCTGGGCATGCGCACATCGAACATGACCAGATCAGGGTGCTGCGCTT
>CAZHWV010000074.1:0-4991 GCA_964536185.1 uncultured Anaerolinea sp.
TTAGGGTTTGCTTGACGCCTCTTGGTTTTTGGGTTTGCTTGTCCCAAACCAGGCCGCCAGCGCGCTCAACCCGATTGCTGCGCCGCCGCCATCAAAGATGAATACATCCACCAGCGATGGGGTTCGCCCGGGCGTAAACGACTGGTGAAATTCATCGCTGAGCGCATACACCACCGCCAGGACCCAGGCCAGCCAACCCTTTTTTTGATCAAAGTTCTGCGCATACCACAAGGCTGAGGCCAATAATCCATAGCCCGTCATGTGCCCGCTCTTCTTGACCAGCGTATCCCAGAAACCATAATTAGGCATTTTGGCCGACGGGGTCGCCGAGGCTAAATAGATCAGCGCCATGATCAGTATGGCCGGTATCCAACGCAGAAATTTTGACATTCGTCGATTTTACCGTAGTTTTTGTGTTAAACTATCGGTCACAAAAGGAGATTATTATGTCTGAAGAAACAATCACAAATGCAGTCGAAGTTGAAAAGGTCGAACAGGTTGAGGCAGTTGAAGAAGTCGATGAACTTGAACCGGTCTATTACAAACCCAAGATGTTGAACCTGGTGGCTATGATCTCCGGGATTTTTTCCTGGGTGGTCTTGCTTGGCTTTATCGCCTTAACCGTTGGTCAATTCCTGGTGCTCCAGGAACTTGGTCAGGGCGCACCCTGGAGCACCCTGGTGGTAAACCCGCAAGTTAAGAACTGGATCTACTCCAATTTGGTCCTGCCCATGCTCACCGGGCTGAGCCTGTTTATCGTCCTGCAGGGCGTTGCCCTTGGCTTGAACGTTCTCTTGGAAATTGATTTCAATCTGCGCGAGGCCAGGATCTAATATCCGCAAAGCGCTTCTCGCCGGCTTTGATAGAAATAAAAAAACGCGCTTGATCAAGCGCGTTTTTTGTTGAATATTGTGCTGTTTAGCCGCCGGCTGCCCAGCGGATTAAAAACTCCGGGATCCAAAAGTCACCGATGCCAAAGCCATATTGCAAAATGCACAGGCTCGCCAGCAGCGTAATCCCAAAGCCAATGAAGACGTAATCACGCGGGGCGTATTGCAGGTCCTTCAACCACGTGCGCGGAGCAGTGCCAAACGCGCGCAGATCCATCGCGTCAATGACCTCTTCGCCGGTCACCGTCGATTGCATGGTTACCGGGACGATCAGCGGCGCAAGCCGGCGCAGGCGCGAAACCACGCCACCCTTCAAATTGTCCATCTCGTAACCCCGCGCCCGCTGTGAGTCGATGGTGATGCTCAAATCGCGCGCCAGGGTTGGCAGGAAGCGAAAAGCCAGGTCCATCGTAAACGAAACCTTGTCCGAAACACCCAGCTTGCGAAAAGCCACGCCGTAAATGTTAGGGTCCATCGTATACGGCAGGGGAATGGCCAGGATGGCCATCGACAGCATGCGCGTCATTTGCGTCAGGGCAAAAAACAGCCTGACCATTGTGATCTCAATCTTGAACCCCATCTGTGTTCCCGGAATAAAAAACGGGATGGTGAATAATGGGGCCGAGGTGTCTTGCATCACCGACGACGGGCCTCCGCGGCCTGAAAGCACCCCATTCAGCCCGACGATGAAAAATATCAGGAAGAAAATGAAAATCCAGGTCCGGCGCACATCTTTCCACTCGATCCGCGCCGCCAGGTATAAGCCCAGCGTGATCAGAAAGAGCGGAAAAAGGATGCGGAAATCCCAGATGTTTGGTATGGTTATCCCCAGGATCACACATGCCAGAAATATCAGCCTCGAGCGCGGGTCGAGCCTTTGAATAATGGTATTACGCGACCGATATTTCCAGTTTACAAGCATTAGCGACCTCGACGAGCGCTCACTGCGGCAAACGCCACCATCAGAATAGGCAGCAGGATGACTGTCACGACCAGGTTGCCGATGAAAGCCGGTGTAAAGTAGCCAACCAGGGCCGTGCTCAGATCAATTCCGCCCGTCACCATTTCCAGGATGGAAGCCGTCAGCATGCCTACTGCAATTCCGAGAGCGCCCCAAGCCACGGCTTTGACGATATCCTTGGTATCGCGATAGTTATTGATCATCAGCATAGCCAGGCCTGGGATCATACCCATCAGGCCATTGCCGAGGCTCCAATGCCAGTAGAAACCCCATCCGGCCAGCATATCGCCCAGGGTGTTGCCAATGATCCCGGCCAGCAGTCCAACCCAGGGTCCATAGGCCACGCCGAAGAAGATGAGGACAGCCACAGCCGGGCGGAAGGTGATGTTTCCCGCAGCGGGCAGCGGGATGAGATTGGTTAACAGCGAGAAAGCGCCATACAAAGCTGCGCCGATCGCGCCGTACACTACCTGACGGGTTCCAAAAGCCCACAAGCTCTTCTTTTCCATGTTTCTATTCTCCTTATCCGAAATTGATTGAAATAAAACCAGGCTGACCCAATATTCATAACCCTGCATTCCTGGGAAGGTTGCAAGGTGCGCTTAACACTCAAGGGGAAAATTCTGCCAGGCACTCCGCAGATAAAAAGCGCCCGGTCTGCGCCAGCAGGCTCAGGTTCAGGCGCAGCAACGAGCTCGGCCGTACCCGGTAGCGTTCCAAAAAGGCAAAATCATTCAAGACTTCTTCCGGCTTGCCATCCGCCACAATCTGCCCATTGCCCACGACCAGGACGCGATTGGCGTAGGTCACCGCCAGGTCAATATCGTGGGTAATAAATAAGGTCGCCGCAAAATTTTCAGAGAGCAGCGATTTGCGACCTTCGTCAGCGCTGCACATCGCATCCATGAAACGCGTATAGTTCGCAAAATCCTGGCCGGCTGTCGGCTCATCCATGACCATGATTTTTGAGCGCATCGCCAGCACCGATGCGATCGTCGTCCGTTTTTGTTGGCCAAACGAAAGACCGAGGGGCGGGTAGTCCTCCAACCCGTTCAGGTTGACTGTGGTCAGACTCTCTTTCACATTCCGCTCGATTTCATCCGCGGAATAGCCCAGGTTTTGCGGGCCAAAGGCCAATTCTTCGCGCACCGTCGGCGCAAAAAGCATGTGCGTGGGGCTTTGAAAGACATAGCCCAGGGTGCGCGCCACCTGAGCCACACTCAAGTGACGGGTGTCCTGTCCATTGACCAGCACGCGCCCGCTGGTTGGCCTGAGCAAACCGATCGCATGCTTGACCAGCGTCGATTTACCAGCCCCATTCGGGCCCAGGACGGCGATCATATCCCCCTGGCGAATGTCCAGGGTCACATTTTTCAGTACCAGGGGCAGGTCTGCGCTGTAAGAAAAACCGACATTTTCAAAGGCTACCAGCGTCTTGCCATCCGTCTGCGCCTGCGCGGGTCCATGCGCTTTTACGCTTTCTTTCAACTCGCGCGTGCGGCGTACCACCCATTCGGCGGGCAGCTTGACTTGATGGTGGTCAATCCCCGGGGGCAGGTCGGTGATCGGTCCCAGGTACCCCAGGCGTCCATCTTGCATATACAGCAAACGATCCGGGCGGGCTTCCAACGCATCTTCCACCCGGTGTTCCACCAGCAAAATGGTTGTCCCTTCGTCTGCCAGGCTGCGAAAAACGGTCAGGGCCTCGTGTGCCGAGGCCGGGTCGAGGCTTGCCAGGGGTTCATCCAAAAGCAGGATCGAGGGTTTCATGACCAGTAAGCCCGCCAGCGCCACCTTTTGTTTCTCCCCACCCGAGAGCGTGAAGGTATCCCGCGTGCGCAAATGCTCAATCTTCAAGCGCCGCATGACCTGGTCCACGCGTTCAATGATCTCTGCTCGCGGCAGTCCCAGGTTTTCCGGCCCAAAGGCGATCTCATTATAGACATTGCTGGCGACGATCTGGCGTTCCGGATCCTGTAAAAGCGTTCCAACGACCTGGGCTACCTGTACCAGGGTCAGTTCACCGACCTCTTTCCCCTGCAGCAGTACCTTCCCGCTGCGCGTGCCGCCATAACTGCGTGGAATCAGGCCGTTGATACAGCGCGCCAGTGTCGTCTTGCCACACCCGCTCGAACCGGCGATCAACAACATTTCGCCCTGGTGCAGCTCAAAGGAAATATCCTCGATGGCAGTCACCGGGCGGGAACGATATTGGAAGGAAAGGTTTTCAATGACCAGCGGAGATTCAGCCATTTAATCCTCATCCACGAATATTTCGATCGGATTCCCAACCGCGGCATTGATCTGCGCAGCCGCGCTGCCATTGACGATGGAGACAATCAAATTTCCGGTGCTGCCCATCAAGGCAATCAGTTCACCCGGCACTCTTTCGCCAAAGGTATTGACCAATCCATGAATTTCCAATTCATCTACTTTGACGCGAATATTGCCCGGTGATTTCAGCGCCTCGCCCAGGTCCTCACTGCGAATGTTGGAGGCCAGGTTGCCGAAATGATCGATATGGATGACTTCACCCTTCCACCCGTTTGTGGTTTTATTTGGCTTGGGCAGCTCCAGGCGCACCGGGTCATCAAATGCTGGTCCCAGATCTTTGAGCGCAACCCCTGAGGCGATATGGGCCGCGACCGGGGAGAAGATATCCCGCCCATGAAAGACATAACTGATCCTGGGCAGCCAGAATTCCGGTTTGGTAAGCTGCACAAATTCGACAGGCCAGCCTTCCTTTTCGGCAAATTCCAACAGGACGCTGATCGTGCCGTTATCCGGGCCAACATATACTTGCTTGCCAATCCTGGCTGCCATCGGGCGTCGCGCTGTGCCCACCCCTGGATCGACGACGACCACATGCACAGAATTTGCGGGGAAATAGGTCACCGAACGGGCAAAGACCAGGGCGGCCTCGCGTACGTTTTGCGCAGCAATCATGTGGCTGAGATCTGCGATCTGGGCGGATGGACAAATGCCCCAGATCACTCCTTTCATCACGCCCACATTGCCATCTTTGATCCCAAAATCAGTCATCAATGAAATTACTGGCATCTTTTATCTCCACACAATTTTTATTTGCATACTAACGGCATAAAGCGAACGCGGATACCGCAGATTCGACAGATTTACAC
>CAZHWV010000074.1:5001-20599 GCA_964536185.1 uncultured Anaerolinea sp.
GCAGATTACCCAAAAATGGAAAAAAATATAGGACTTCCTTGGGATTTACTCACCAGTATTTACAAAATGCCCTGCGGGCCTGGTTTGCTGGTTCCTCCCGCAGGTAGAGTTTTTTGCGCATGGTTTGGCGCAAAAAACTCTATAAAAAAACTGCTATTCTCCCCCTTCCACTGGAGGGGGCCGGGGGGATGGTCTAATCCAACCAGTGCAAACACTTCGTGAGTAAATACCTTCCTTGGTTTACCGGCTTCGCGAGAGAAATGACCTTTTTGCAGTCGAGTCATTTATCGGCTGGCTGCTTAATTATAGCGTAATTCCCAATTGTATTACGGCCAGATCAATTGCGCGTTCGCCTTCTCGCCGGGGGGCAGGGCCAGGATGACCAGGCGTGGGTTGGGACTGTTATCGGAAAGTCCTGCAATAACTTGTTCGCCGACCGCCAGCTTCCCCTGGAAACCATCAATTTCAAATGAAGCGAATTGGTGGCAGGTTAACAAGACAAAACTGAGCCGGTCTTTTTTGATCTCGGGGTAGAGCACCTGTCCATAGACCAGGTTTAACTGCCCTGGCGCGCCTTGTTCAACCAGATTTGCAGCCAGCTTGTCCAGGTTGCCCGGCTGGCAAAACGGAGCCTGAGCTGGGATCATGGCTTGAGCTACCGGGACGAACGCCGCCAGGCCGAAGACCAACCCAACTGCGCCAAAACGTACCCAGGCCGGGGTCCGAGATGGCCCAGGGTTTGTTGTCCTGGTCAACTTGTCTTCAATCCCGAGCATGCGCCGCAAGGATCCTGGCAAAAATTGAAACAGCCCGAGCAGCCCGAGCCCGAAATAAAAATTGACCACCCAGTCAATCGGCACCAGGTATCTCGAGCCTGAAGTCCGTCCAAACCCAAGGGATAACGCATAGGCCGCAAAAACAAAGACCGGCGCCAGCCCGGCCCATTTCCAGCGCTTCCAGGACCATCCCAGCCCCCCGGCCAGAAATACCAGGTTTAACAACAGGAAGGGTGCTTGTTGAACGCTGACAGTGTCCAGCCCAGCCGTCCAGGTTGGCCGGCTGGTCAGAACCGCCAGGTTCTGATCAGCGATCTGGATCGAATCCGGCAGGCTCAGGAAAGCCCCGACGAAATTATGCAGCGTGTGGTTGATAATGAACCCGGGGAAGGTTTGGGTTGAAATCGGCGGCAGATCGAACCCGGAGCTCAAAGGCGCCAGGTCAACAGCCTGTCCGGCGAGAGCGCTGGCTGGGCTGGGCCAGAAGCCAAAATTGTTCTCACTCGGCAGCGCACCGCTGGGCCCGTAGCGGACGTTGATAATATCGTAAAACTTGACCAGCAGATAAGGCGTCCCGGCTGCGTCTTTGCCGGTCACAACCCAGGGGGCAAGCACAATCGCGCAGCCCAAAAGGAAGGCTAGAGATTGGGCCAGCCAGGCCTTCTTGCGCCGGGCGCTGGAAAAAAACAGGAACAGCGGCACAGCCGGGATCAGCAGGAATGGATTTAAACGGATCAAAACAACTGCGCCCAGGATCCCACCCGCCAGGAAGGCGCGCCAGCCGTCGCTTTCTCTGGCTCTCAGCCATAGGAATAAAGCCCAGGAAAAAAATATCAAACCTACCAGTGTCGGCACTTCGGTCAAAAATTGGCGCGGGGTGGCGTTGAAGTAGAGCAAATTAGACAACGATACTGCATTGGCCTGCCGGACTAAGATACTACCAGCCAGGATAAACCCAAACAGCCGGCTGTGGAAAGACTTGCCCAATAAATACAGTCCTGGCAGCATCAGGGCCATAAAACTTGCATGCA
Organism: uncultured Anaerolinea sp.; assembly: GCA_964536185.1. Lineage (GTDB taxonomy): Bacteria > Chloroflexota > Anaerolineae > Anaerolineales > Villigracilaceae > UBA5195. Next base: position 6,809 of record CAZHWV010000074.1, read on the forward strand.
AAACCGTCAGAAAATTATAGTCAAAGCCCCCCGCCAGGTGTAAAAGCGCCAGAAAAACCATGTATAACGGTTTATCGGTGTAGCCCCCAAAGAAAATGCCGGATCCCTTCAAGATCGACAGTCCGCCCAGGTCATGCACGGCGGCATCCGAAGCGGGGTAGGATTGAAAATAGGGCGCAGCCGGCTTGCTGCTGAATTCGTTATGCGGGCTGGGAACGCCCAGCCAAAGCACCACGGCCCCGCTCAACAAGCCTAAAATGATCAGTCCGTCGATAACCCCGCCGCATTTGGCGGGTAATTTTGCTTTTGAAAGGCCGAACAAGCCAAACACCAACAGTCCCAGCCATACGAGTATGCTTAACTGCAGGCTGGTCAGCGGGCTGCCGGCGGGATTCCAATATTCGCCATCCGGGGTAATGCCTAATCCAGTCAGGACAATAAAGCCGCCTAAAGCGACCAACACACCCAGCGCAATCAGAAAAGGCCGCAATTTCCCAATTCCCACCAGTTTTTCCCCAACCGCCGTCCATATTGGTTTTATCGGATCTGGATATTTATCTCGCCTCAGCAGCCAGACTAAATAAAATTGGGCCGGGTACAGGCAAACTGCCATTAAAAACAAACGGACTCTCAAAAAATAGAGTCCCAGTTCTCTCAATATTTCAAACGGGGTCAGGCCGATCACGACCGCCAGCCCGGTTAGCAAAACGATGATCAAACCTGCAGCCAGCGGCGCTTTTTGCTTGATCGCCTCCAGCCTGTGGATAACCCTGGTGCGGTAAACAGTCGACAGGGCTAAAAACAGCAGCCCGCCAGCGCAGATCAGCGAAAACCCGAAAAGCGCCAACCGGGAGAGCGAGTATCCGAAGAGCAGCGCATTTTTGGGATCGGGCTCAATCCCCAGGCTGAAAACAGCCACCAGGCTGAATTCGACGCAGCCGAGCAGCAGCACAAAAATCAAGCTGCGCTTCCCCGCCAATAGCGAAGGTATTTTTCTATGCATGGCAGTTCAGGCTCATCCGGATTTCTCGCTGGCTGGGAGGTGATACCAGGAGTTACCCAACCGTGACATTCTATTTAACCGAGTCAAGATAGGTCTTGATCACGGTCTCTGCGCTGCCATCTGCCACCACCCGGCCATCCTGCAGGTAAATAACCCGGTTGCACACCGATTTTATGGCCGTCATATCATGTGAGACAAACACCATGATTCTCGCTTGATCGATCAAATGCAACATCCTGGCCCGGGCTTTGCCCTGGAAGGAGGCGTCACCCGCTGCCAGGATTTCATCCAGGAGCAGGATATCGCCGGGGATACTGGTTGAGATGCCGAATGCCAGGCGTACCATCATGCCAGCCGAATAGGTCTTGAGCGGGTAGTCGATAAAATCACCCAGGCCCGCGAAATCAATGATCGCGTCTTCTTTCTCTTTTACCCCTTTGGGTGTTTCACCGAGTAGCAGGCCGCGGTAGGTAATGTTTTCACGGCCGGTTGCATCGGGTTCAAAACCCAGGCTGAGTTCAAATAATGAGCGGACCCTCCCGGATGTTTCGATGCTGCCGCTCTGCAGAGGGTAAATTCCGGCCATGGCTTTGAGCAAGGTGCTTTTTCCAGCGCCATTGCGCCCAATAATGCCAACTTTCTCACCTTCATGGATATCAAGATTGACGTCTTTTAAGGCGAGAACGTCATACAGCAGCTTGGTGCGCTGACCCAAATTTAAGACTTTGAAGACCTCTTCTTTCAAGGTCAGCGCATTGTACACGCTGGATGGAAAAGATAGGGTGGCGTTGCGGATGCGGATATAGGAATTATTTGTCATCATTAGAAATAGTAGATCAATGCTTTTTCCGATTTGCTGATTCTATAAGCTGCCAGCAAGTAAAAGATTGCCGCAGTTCCCAGGACGAAGGCATAATCCACCAGCGAAGGGAAAGTGCCATACAGCATGGGCGCTCGCAGCAAATTGAGAATGTGCGTGACCGGGTTGAATTCCAACAAAAGCGCCAATTTGGCAGTTTTAAACATGGATGGTTGGAAGAAGACAGGCGAGGCATACCACAGCAGTTGCATTCCCAAAGTTGCAATTTGGGCAAAATCCCGGTACTTAAGATTGGTGAAAGCCGTTAAAGTAGCGATCGGCCAACCGATCAGGAAAAGGCAGACGATTGAAATCGGCAGCGCGAAGACCGCAACTAGCAGGTTGGCTGGTTTATACAGAAGGATCCACAGCACCAGGCCCGTTATGGCGATTAAAAATGAGGAGATGTTGACCAGGGTGGTTTTCAACGGATAAATGGCAAATGGATGCCGGAACTGTTTAATATACGGCTCAGAACCCAGTAGAGAATGGCAGCCGCCAATCACCGAACCCATTAAAAAATCCCAGACCAGTAATCCCGAAAAAATATAGGGCGCATAATCGCGCATTTCGACGCCCAAAATGTTGCCAAGGATGAGCGACATCATCAGTGCCAAAACCAGGGGTGTGACCATGGCCCACAATAAACCCAGCTTGGAACGCCGGAATTTGTACCTGAGTTCTGACCGGGCTAGGTATGCATAAAAATACCTTGCCTGCCAGATCCCTTCCAGATAATTTCGCATAATGTCCCTTTCAACCAAAATTTGTACCCGTGAATTTTACCATCTTCCGCGTGAGAACACCTTCATGGATACGGTATAATTCAGGTCGCAGATTTGCGCGCGGGCAATCGCTCAGTTCCAATCCTATGAGCGATTTGGGATGAATTTTTCCGTTTTGCGCAAATAAAAATCTAAATCCTATTCAGGCGATGTCATGCAAATTATCAGAACTTCCATCCCAGACATACTGATTCTTGAGCCCAAGCTGTTTGGCGATGAACGTGGTTTTTTTATGGAGACCTACCAGGCTCGTCAATTCAAAGAACTTGGGCTGCCTACGCGCTTTGTCCAGGACAATCATTCCGGCTCGCGCCAGGGCATCCTGCGCGGTTTGCATTACCAGATCCGCCAGGCGCAGGGCAAGCTGGTCCGCGTCATTTCCGGAGAAATATTTGATGTGGCTGTTGACCTGCGCAAATCATCTCCCAGCTTTGGACAATGGGTTGGGGCGACCCTTTCGGCTCAAAACAAACATCTACTCTGGATCCCGGCTGGCTTTGCTCATGGATTTTATGTGCTCAGCGACTGGGCAGAAATCGTTTATAAGGCCACCAATTATTACGCCCCTGAGTGGGAACGCTCGCTCCTCTGGAATGATGCCGACCTCGGTATTCAATGGCCGCTGATTAACCAGCAGTTCCCCATTCTTTCCACCAAGGATGCGCGCGGTACCTCGTTGAGCGATTCTGACACCTATAAATGAAAATTCGTATTTACTCGCCCTCATTGGTTTTTGGCTAAATGATCACAACCATTGCTTGCAAATGTAAGATAATCGATTGTTTGCCCCGCGGGTTGTGTTTTGGCGGATCACCTATCCGCCAAAACACAACAATAAAAAACAGCTTTCTTTAAATTTTCAGGAGAAAAGCCCACATGCAAAATGTTCTGGTGACGGGTGGGGCCGGCTTTATCGGCTCCAATTTTGTTCGTTACTTACTCCAACAGGAACCGGCTGCGCGCGTCATCAACCTGGACGCGCTGACCTATGCCGGCAGCCTGGCCAATCTGCAAAACCTGCCCGCTCCAGAGCGGCATATCTTCGCCCAGGGGGATATTTGCGACGCGGGTTTTGTCCAGGAGCTTTTCCAGACATACCAGATCGATACGGTTGTTCATTTTGCCGCGGAAAGCCATGTCGATCGTTCCATCCTGGGACCCGGCGAGTTTGTCCAGACCAACATCGTCGGGACTTTTCGCCTGTTGGAGAGCGCCCGGCAGTTCTGGGTGGTGGATAAGCATGTCCCACTCGAGAGCGCCCGCTTTCATCACGTCTCAACCGACGAGGTTTTTGGCACCCTGGGCCAGGATGATCCGCCCTTTAACGAAAACACGCCCTATTCTCCACGCTCGCCTTATTCTGCCTCCAAGGCGGCCAGTGATCACCTGGTGCGCGCCTACAGTCATACCTACGGCCTGCCGGTCAGCCTGAGCAACTGCACCAACAATTACGGTCCGTACCAGTTCCCGGAAAAATTGATCCCACTCATGATCCTGAATGCGCTGGAAGGCAAGGCTTTGCCGGTCTACGGTGATGGCCAGCAGGTGCGCGATTGGTTGTATGTTGAAGATCACTGCGAGGCCATCTACCTGGTCTTGAAAAAAGGCCGCCTGGGCGAAACATACGCCATTGGCGGCAATAACCAGCCAGCCAACATTGAGATCGTGAAAACGATTTGTGCTGTGCTGGATGAACTCCAGCCCGATTCGCCGTATACCCCGCATGCCTCCCTGATTAACTATGTTCAGGACCGGCCCGGGCATGATCGTCGCTACGCCATGGATATTTCCAAGATCCGGGCCGAGCTGGGCTGGCAGCCGCGTCGCAGCCTGCACAGTGGCCTGGCTGAAACCGTGCGCTGGTACCTGGATAACGCCGGCTGGGTGGCAGCCTTGCGTAACCGCGACGATTACCAGACCTGGATGGATCACAATTACGCTCAACGAGGACAGAAAAAATGAAAGGTATTATTCTCGCCGGTGGCAAGGGCACCCGCCTGTACCCAATCACGATTGGCGTTAGCAAGCAAATGCTGCCTGTTTATGATAAGCCTATGATCTATTACCCGCTGGCGATGCTCATGCTGGCCGGCATCCGCGAAATCCTGGTCATCAGCACACCGGAAGATCTGCCTGGTTATCGCCGCCTGCTGGGCGACGGCCAAAAATGGGGTCTGGCTTTTAGCTATGCTGAGCAGGCTGAACCGCGCGGATTGGCCGAAGCCTTCCTGATCGGAAGTGATTTTCTGGCGGGTCAAAGCGCCTGTCTCGTGCTGGGTGATAATATTTTCTATGGCCAGGGCTTGTCCGCCATTCTGGAGGCTGCGGCCTCTATTCGTCAAGGCGCCATCGTTTTTGCTTATCCGGTGCGCGACCCCGAACGTTACGGTGTGGTTGAATTTGACCAAAACGGCCAGGCCATTAGCCTGGAAGAAAAACCGCTCAAACCCAGGTCAAATTTTGCCGTACCCGGAATTTATTTCTATGATAGCCAGGTGACAGAACTGGCCGCCAGCCTGAAACCCTCCCCGCGCGGAGAAATCGAAATTACCGATTTAAATCGCATATACCTGGAAAAAGGCCAGTTGCAAGTGCAGGAATTAGGCCGTGGGATTGCCTGGTTGGATGCGGGCACGCATGAATCCCTGCTGCAGGCCGCCAATTTTGTCCAGGCCGTTGAGGAACGCCAGGGCCTGATGATCTCCTCTCCGGAGGAGATTGCCTATCGCCATGGTTATATTGACCGCGCGCAACTACTTGAGCTCGCCCGGCCAATGAGCGCCAATGGCTATGGCCAATATCTTCTCCGCCTTGCCGAACAGGTTTAACCATGCATATTTTGCTGTTGGGCAAGAACGGCCAGCTCGGCTGGGAACTCCAGCGCAGCCTGGCCTCACTGGGGACTGTCACCGCGCTGGATATCGCAGAGCTCAACCTGGCTGACTTTGCTGCTGTTCGCAAGACTGTTCGCGCGCTCAGCCCGCAGGTCATCGTCAATGCTTCGGCTTACACTGCCGTGGATCGGGCTGAAAGCGAACCGGAAAAAGCATTTGCCATCAACGCAACCATTCCTGGCATTCTGGCCGAAGAAGCGCTGGCGCTGAAAGCAGTCCTTATTCATTATTCTACCGATTACGTTTTTGACGGTGGCAAGGGTTCAGCGTATAGCGAAGACGATAATCCCAACCCTCTGAATGTCTACGGTCAAAGCAAATTAGCCGGGGAGCGGGCTATTCAGGCCCTGGCCGGCGTTCATTTGATTTTGCGCACCGCCTGGGTGTACAGCACCCGTCAGGGCGGTTTTGTCACCAAGGCCTTGCACTGGGCCCGGCAAAATAAGACCTTACGAATTGTGGACGACCAAATTTCAAATCCCACCTGGGCGCGCATGTTGGCTGAAGTCACCGGGCTGTTGCTTGCCCGGTCTGGTGAACATTACCACCCCTGGCTGACCGAACGCAAGGGACTATACCACCTGGCTGGATCTGGTTTTACCAGTCGCCTGGATTGGACAAAGGCCATCCTTAAATTGGATAAAAACTCCGCAGAACAGGTTGTTGAGACGATTTTGCCAGCCCAGACAAGTGACTTCCCCACTCCCGCGCAGCGACCGTTGTTTTCGGCTTTGGAATGTGCCAAATTTGAACAATCCTTTAACCTCCATTTACCTGCCTGGCAGGCGGGGTTAAAACTGGCCATGGATAGTAATAATTTTAGCTAAAAAGTGGAAATGGATCCAGTGATAGCAAAATTTATTTCTCTGTTTAAACGAGCTGGCCAATCGCTGAGAGAGTCTGGGGATATTCGTTTGCTCCAAAACTCCACTATGTTCGATCCGGACTGGTATCTGGAAAATTACCCGGATGTCGCTAACGCAAAAGTGGACCCCTTGATCCACTTTTTGCGCAATGGCGGTTTTGAAGGGCGCGACCCAGGAGCCAACTTCTCCAGCAATTGGTATTTGGATAAATATCTGGATGTGAAAAAGGCCGGGATTAATCCGCTGGTTCATTATTTAAGATATGGGCGCAAGGAGGGGCGCATTGGCCAGGCTCCCAAAAATGCAGACGCCAACTTTTCGTGCAAATGTCCGGTCTGTCACAACGAGGTAAAAGAATTCTTGCCGATTTCTCCTTATTACGAGGAGAATGTAAAAAAATATGGATTTCGATTTACAGATGCGGATGGCGATACATTAAATATTGAACAATATAGTTGCCCACATTGCGGAGCAAGCGATCGGGATAGATTGTATGCTCATTATTTGGAAGAACGACTGTCCCGGTATGCTGCATGGGATGAAGTTCTATTACTTGATATTGCTCCATCTGCTTCACTCAGTATGTATTTAAACAGCTTCAAAAAAATCACCCGTCATACCGCTGATTTGGTCATGGAAGGTGTGGACCACGTTGTAGATATTACCTGTATGCCTGAAATTGGATCTAATTCATATGATATCTTGATTTGTTCACATGTCTTGGAGCATGTCGATGATGACCAAAAAGCATTATCAGAGTTGTACCGGGTGCTTAAACCAGGCGGCTGGGGCATCATTATGGTTCCAATCATCTTGTCACTTGATCAGATTGATGAGGATCCGCAGGTAACTGATCTTGCCGAAAGGTGGCGCCGGTTTGGTCAGGGTGACCATCTGCGCTTGGATAACAAATCTGGCTTTATTCAGCAGGTCGAATCGGCTGGCTTTACCTTGTACCAGTTTGGGGTAGACTATTTTGGGGAATCTGCTTTTAAGCAATACGGGATCGCGAGTCAAAGCGTCTTGTACATAGTTGAGAAGACCAGGCTGTCTAAACAATTGTCGGATAATAGCTTGCGTAATCCTGAGAGATCGACCGTTTCTGGGACAGAAATAGAGGCGAACAAGATCCTGCTGACAATAATTATTGTCACTTACAATCACGAATCTAGTCTTGCGCAAGCTCTGGATAGCGTTTTGGAGCAAGAAACAACCTATCCTTATGAGATCTGGATTTGTGAAGACTGCTCAACCGATGCCACTTTAATGATCTGTAATAATTATGTAGACAGATATCCCGATAAAGTAAAATTATTCGCTCAACCGGTGAACACATATTCTGATCCTCACAAGGTCTCTCATAGTGACATCGCGATTAAACGGGTGACTTCAAAATATTTTTGCATTTTAGAAGGCGACGATACCTGGTGCGATAATCAGAAAATTCAAATCGCCCTGGATATTTTAGAGCACAATCCGGAATATGTAACTTTTGCCCACGACACGCTCTACAATGACCTCAAAAATAAAACGCAAAAATCGTTGGCCCATGATATTCAGCACACAGAAATCAGAAACCCCGTTACCTTTGAAAATGCGCCATATTTCCATACTTCCTCAAGAATTTGCAGGAACATTGTGAAATATTCAAAAAACGCCAAACTTCATGGGGATATTTTCTTGTACTACATTTATTTAGAAAAAGGACCATTATATTTTTGTGATAAAGTCATGTCGGTCTACAATATTACTGGGATAGGGATGTGGTCCAAGATGTCTAATTCCGAGGCGGCAAAATCATGGATTTTAATCCAGGGCCAATTAAATAAATATTTAGACTATCAGCACGATGAATTTTTTACAAGGAATGTAGGTAATCCCAAAATATTGGCATTGTCTAAGAAGATACTGGGTACAAAATTGGCTTGGGAATTTTGGTTTTTCTTAAAATTTATCGAGAAGACCTTTAGATGATCGCAGGAAAAATAAAATCACATTCCACAACGTGCACATATTTTGCTGATGAAGGTCAAAAAATGATCCTGCCCTACAAAATCTCGCATAAAATCCGGTTATGAAAAATACCGGTTATTTACATCCCTTATATTCTCAATCTTTGATCGAATTTGGCGAACCTCTTGAGCTGCCTGCTTGCAAGGGCTGGATATTAAAACGGCCGATACCAGGATCTTCTCATTTCGACAGCATGGGGTGTTACCCGATATTTGCTTGTCAAGACTGGTCAAGCCTGGAGAGGGATCTGGAGTCGGTCGGCGGTCAGTTGGTGGCCCTCTCATTAGTCACCGATCCATTTGGGGGCTATAGCCAAAATGATTTAATAAATTGTTTCAAAGATATTGCCAGGCCCTATAAAAAACATTTTATCGTAAATTTAAAGAGTCGACCGGAAGAATTTGTAGCCGCCCACCACCAACGCAATGCCTACAAAGCTTTACGCACGGTTAAAACAGAAATATGTAATCAGCCGGAAAAATTTTTGGATGAATGGGTCTCTTTATACTATAACTTGATCGAACGTCATAACATTAAGGGAATAGCGAAATTTTCTAAGGATGCATTTGCGAAACAATTGAAAATTCCCGGAATTGTCGCATTCCGTGCAGTTCTGGATGATATAACGGTCGGAATGTCCTTGTGGTACGTCCAGGGCAGTGTAGCTTATTACCATTTAGGCGCATACAGCCCTGAAGGTTATAAACTTAATGCGTCTTTTGCATTGTTTTGGACCTTGATTACCCATTTTAAGCTTGCAGGCTTGGAATGGCTTAGTTTAGGCGCTGGCGCAGGTACCCAGGGAAATGAAAATGATGGTTTAACTCGCTTCAAACGCGGCTGGGCTACAGAGACACGAACAGCGTATTTTTGCGGGCGAATATTCAACCCTTCAAAATATCAAAAGATTATTTCTGCCCGAAATATTCGAAATTCAAGCTATTTCCCCGCATATCGGGGCGATGAATCAGCGGAAAACAATGAAACAAAAAACGAATGATCAGAATTACCAAAAAATCATAGCTCATTATGAAGACTGTCTCGATAAGCATGGTGACACACATCTTGGCGTGGATTGGCCTAATCCAACAGATGCGTTAATTCGTTACCAGGTCATGTTGGATATAATCCGCGAAAAGATGCTCTCCAGAGTCAGCCTGCTTGATTTTGGTTGTGGCGCAGCTCACTTATACGCTTATATTCTTGCGAATAATCTCAGTTATATTGAGTACTCCGGGTTGGATCTATCTGAAAAGTTCATAAATCTCGCGAGGCAAAAATATCCAGGGATCAAATATTATTGCCTGGATATTTTACAAAGCTCTGTCCGCCTGCCTGAATTTGACTACATTGTTTTCAATGGCGTCTTTACTGAGAAGCGAGAACTTTCCCATGATGAAATGTGGGAATATTTTAAGCAGGTTATTTTGAAAACCAGTAAACTGGCCAGGAGAGGAATTGCATTTAATTTAATGTCCTCTCATGTTGATTGGGAACGCGATGATCTTTTTCATGTGCCCATGGACAAACTGGCAGCCTTCTTGGTGCAAGAAGTGAGCCGAGATTTTGTCATTCGCAATGACTATCGACTCTATGAATATACAACCTATGTTTACAGGAGCTGAAAATGTCTAAAGTTGTCATCTTCGGGATTCAAGATTTTGCATCACTGGCGCATTTCTACCTCAAAGAGGATAGTTCGCACGAGGTCGTTGCCTTTACGGTGACTCAAGAGTATCTGCCTGCGAAAGCTACGTTTGAAGGGTTGCCTGTTGTCCCGTTCGAAGAGTTAGAGAGATTGTACCCTCCAGGCGAATATGCTTTCTTTGCGCCAATGTCTCACCGTAAAATGAGCCAACTGCGTGAAGCCATTTATACGCAGGCCGAGATGAAAGGTTATACCTGTATTAGTTATGTTAGCTCAAAAGCAACTGTGTTCTCTAATGTGAAAATTGGAAAAAACTGTTTTATTCTCGAAGACAACACAATCCAACCATTTGTGACTATCGGCAATAATGTCGTCTTATGGAGCGGTAATCACATTGGCCACCATAGCGTGATTAAAGATCACGTACTGTTTACGTCTCACGTCGTTTTATCGGGGCATTGTGTGATTGAACCTTATTGTTTTTTTGGTGTGAATGCTACCCTTCGCGATGGGTTGCATTTTGCTGAAGGGACATTGGTTGCCATGGGCGCTTGTGTAACGAAGGATACAGAACCTTGGGGCGTTTATACCGGTGTGCCAGCCAAGAAGGGTGAAATTCTCAGCAAGGATCTTAATGTTTAGGTACGAACCCACGGAGATCATATGCATTGGCGAAAACAAGGGCTAATCTTTAAGCCAGACAACCAATTTGATTGGATGGTTTCGCACGCCACTCTACCGATTGCAAATGCTTTGGATGATGAATGTTTGCGGATCTATTTTGGGACCAGAGATAAAGCAGGTCGTTCACAGACAACCTTTCTTGATGTGCTTGCGAGTGACCCTAAACAAATTTTATATTTACATGATCAACCGATCTTACCCCTTGGGAACCTGGGCACATTTGATGACAATGGGATTATGCCCTCCTGGCTCGTGAATTATGGGCAAGAAAAATATCTCTACTACATCGGGTGGAATCCTCAGGTTACTGTTTCTTATCGGCTTTCCATAGGGCTGGCAATCAGTACGGATGGGGGCACAAACTTTAAGAAATATTCTGAAGGCCCGATTTGTGATCGCGATATGGATGAAATATATTTCAACACAGCCCCGTGTGTCCTGATCGATGCGGGAATATGGCGCATGTGGTACATCTCCTGCACCGGATGGCAAAGCGTAAATCAACATCCGGAGCCTGCCTACCATGTTAAATATGCCGAATCTTCGGATGGTATTCACTGGCGCAAGACAGGGCATGTGTGCATTGACTATGACGAATTTACTCAGGCGATTGGACGGCCTTGTGTCTATTTTGATGCTGGCATCTATAAGATGTTTTATAGTTTTCGATCCATCGTTTCTTACCGGACAGATCCGGAATTAAGCTATAGAATAGGGTATGCCGAATCTACGGATGGCCTCGATTGGATCAGAAAAGACAACGAAGTGGGCATTGCCCGTTCCGCGGCAGGCTGGGATTCTGAAATGATGGAGTATTGCCATATTTATCGTAACAACGGCAACACGTTGTTGTTTTATAATGGGAACGGATTTGGCAAGTCCGGGTTTGGTTACGCAGTTCTGGAGCCATAAGTATGATGCCGAAGCCTAAATCGCAATATTTTTTGAAGCTACAAATAGAAAGGCTCATCCATGACATTAACAGCAAAAATTAAGTCTCTTTGGAATTACAAAAAGTCGATAGAAGCGATATACCAACCAAAAAGCAATGCTTTCGATGTAATTCGCTTTGTACTGGCCTCCCTGGTGCTGGTATTTCATTCATACATTCTTGTCGGCAGTAAGAGCATAGATATTCTCGCTAAATTGACCAGGGGTCAATCCAATTTCGGCGAATTTTCCGTTGGCGGTTTCTTTGTCATCAGTGGGTTCCTGATCACACAAAGTTTACTCAATAGTAAAAACACTTTTCAATATTTGTGGAAACGCGCCCTCAGACTATTTCCCGCCCTGTTTGTTTCGCTAGCCATTTCGGCGGTTATTTTAGGGCCATTGATTACAAACCAAAGCGTCAAGGATTATTTTTTGGGCGATCAGGGCACGAGTCCATTAAGTTTTTTTCTCCTTAATTTTTCGTTGAACATATTTGGATTTTCATACAGCCTTCGTGACCTTTTTTTGAACAACCCTTATCCTGTTGCAGTGAATGGATCATTGTGGACAGTTAAACATGAATTTGCCAGTTACCTGATCCTGGCGGGCCTGGCTTATTTTGGTTTTCTAAAACGCCCGCGATTACTTTTGCTCTTTAGTGGATTTATCGGCCTGGCAAATGTGGCTCATTTTATTTTTAACATTAGTCTTGTAAGTAAGTTGACAACTACCTGGTGGATTTTTCATGAAGTGGAATATCCATATTTCCTGGAATATTTTTGGATGTTTTTACTGGGCTCGATATTATTTATTTTCAGGAAAGATATTATTATTAGCTCCAAAATTTTCATTCTCATTTTAGGATTGGTGATTGCTGCTAATTGGATGGGATATTATCTATATGCCTGGTTCCTTTTTTCCCCATATCTGATTATTGCTTTAGCAGTCACTTTGCCGTGGTCAGGATTTTCAAAATATGGCGATTTTTCTTATGGAATGTATGTTTACGCATTCCCTGTTCAACAAACATTGGTTTTTTTGCTCTACCCAAACATAAATGCTGAACAACTCATGATCTATGCTTTCCTGGTTACATTGTTTATTGCAACTCTTTCATGGCACTTTATTGAAAAACCCGCCCTGAATCTGAAAAATTATTTTAACCGGTTGAAAACCACCTGACATCCTGATGACTTTGCTGCGGTAAGGGTTCCTGGGTTTATTTCGGTCAAAACCGGAAAATCATTTCCTGAGCAGATTAATTTCATTTTATCGAGCATGATTTATTTGCGTCGATGTGCGTGGAATATGGTAGGGTGTAAATCTGCATTGAGCGCCTCAATTTGATTTATAAATTTATCACTGAAGGTACCAAATGCTTCGTCTGAAAAATATTATTACAAATAAAAAAGAAATTTTGATTCTGGCCGTATTGGTTTTTGCAATCATCTTGGTCGAAATATTCGGGTTCAATCAAGCCTATGTATTAAGCCACTTGTTTCAGAAACATTATTCATTAAACGATGGGTCCTCCGTGGATTTCACCAAGGGGAAAGAGAGGTCGATTATTGCTCTGAGCAACGACCCCCATATCACCTTTGACAGTATACACATGCCAGTCAAATATATCTTGATTGATAATTGCAAAAACTCATTTTCAATCGCCTATGCTCAGGTTTTTTATCGCAGCGCTGACCAGGCTTTTTCAGAAACCCAATCCATCGTTTACTCAATCGATGTCAACGCCAACACCAGGATTGTTGTTTTGCCTGCAATTATGAATCTCGCAAGTCTGAGATTTGATCTCACCAATATCCAGGGGGATGTCATCAGTTGCAAAGAGTTTGTCCTGAATCCATCCTTACCGTTTGACCAAAATCCTATCCGCTGGCTAGTTTATGTTTGCCTTTTGACGGGTGTTATTCTGAAAAGGCTGAACATGCTGGAGAACAATAAGAATCTTCAAGCAATCATAATATTGATATTGTTTTTGGCTTTCTTTTATCGGGATGTGGTTTTTTTTGGTCGAACCTTTCTGATGGAAACTGCCACGTTCGGGACGATGCCCGCTGCGGGTCCGTATAATTACAAAGGCACTGAGCCTGG
>CAZHWV010000075.1:0-20285 GCA_964536185.1 uncultured Anaerolinea sp.
TCGGGATAGTGTTTCTTGTTCTGTAACAGCTTCCGCAAAGCTTCGAGATGGAGAATCTGCCTTTGTTTCAGGACTCCAATGATTTCGGGGAGGTTCTCCACCAGGATTCTCCTACCCGGCAACAGGTCACTGGAAGCGAGAATCTCTTTGAATTCATCCAACGCAATATTTTCGAGGTCAATCGAGTACATGATCGGCATCCAATGGCGTGTCAAAAGTCTTTGGTCTATCGTCCAGCGTCAACGGTCGGTCTCTGTTTCCGCTTGTTCCAGGCCCGGATGGCAGCTTTGAGCCCGGCGCCGGGGTTAGTTTTGAGGCAGTCGCGAATGTGGCGGTTGTACTCAAATTGTGGGGCGATTTCCTTTTCCGTCGGGTTGTTTTGGGCGTCTTCCCAGGCGCGGATGGCCTCGCCCAGGCTTTGGCCCTGGCCGTGATGAATGAAGTCGCGCAGTGTGGCGTCGAAATGGAAGGCACGGCCAAGTTCCTGCTCAAAGAAGGCGCGCAGGGCTTGGGAGCAGGTCCAGCCGGAGCCGATGATGGTAGCGCGGGTAAAAACGAGCGGCATTTGGCCTTTAGGTGCAAGTTTATGGGCAGCTGACGCGCTTTTTTCGCCGGTGGCGAGATAGCGGGCGATACGCTCGGTGAGGATCTGTTTCGGGCCGTTGGAGGGCAGGCCGCAGTCCCGGCAAAATGCAGCCAGTTCGCCTTTGAGCCAATACCAGCGCAGAAAGGTGTCAGCGCGGAGTTGGGGGTCGAGCGCAGGGCGGGGCATACCGGGCTACTTGCCTTTCAGGAAATCGGCGACGAGTTTGGCAAACTGTTCGGGCTGCTGCTGGAAGGAGAAATGGCTGGCGTTTTGGATGACGGCGAACTGCGCGTTTGGGAAAGCATCACTGTAGAGACGGCTGGCGGCTTCGCTCTGCAGATCGTTTACGCCATGGATGACCAGCACCGGGACTGTGACCTTTTTTAGCGCGGCGCGATAGTCGTGACGCTGGCCCATGCTGATATACATGCCCCAGGTCATCCAGCCACCCGGCTCGCCTTGCTGCACCATTTTATCGACCGGAATGTTCACCACCGAGAGATAGTACTCGCCAAATTTGGCATCCTGGGCAACCAGATCAGCATCGGAACGGGTAAAGAGCTTGTTGAAGTCGAAGTAATCTTTCATAAAGGCATCGTATTCGACCAGCCTACTGGTGGGCAGTTTGGCGCGGACACTGGCAAACAGATCGCTTTCGGCATCGGGTTGGGGCATGACCAGCGTGTTAGCCGGGGAGACCAGGATCAGCGCGGTGACATGCTCCGGGAACTCGGCAGCGTAGAGCGAGGCCAGGAATCCGCCCCAGGAGTGGCCGACCAGGATGAGCTTGTCCTCGCCAAGAATCTGGCGGATGCGTTCGATGTCAGCGATTTGCGCGCCGAGGCCGAGGGTCTGGTCGAGCTTCGTCATGTTTTCGTAGGTATTCTGCGAAGCGAAGCGGTCGATCGGACGGGTGGACTTGCCGCAGCCACGCTGGTCGTAATAATGGAAGCGGTAAGTACTCGTCAGTGGTTCGAGACCGGCCATTGGTTCACGGAAAGGCATCCCCGGCCCACCGTGGATGATCAGCACATTTCGGCCATTGCCCCGGGAGAAGTGGTAAAGCTGGATATCCGGCTCCACCTGCCAGTAGTTTTGGTCGCCGCATTGAGCGGGCGGCGTGAGCGGGGCGCGCAAGTTTTGTCCGGCACGCACCATACCCGGTTGGTAAAGCGGCTGCTGGGTCATCCACCAGAAGCCTCCGGCTCCCGCTCCGAGCAGGAGAACGATGACGAGGGCGAGTATCAAAAGAGTTTTACGTTTCATTTTCAATCCTTTCATGTCATCAGACCTACAGGTCTCCAGAATACAAATCCGCCGCTGCCTGCGCCCATTCCTTCACCAGTTGGCGGACTTCAGGCGGCTCCAGTACCGTCACCGCAGGGCCGTAAGCCAGGGCGTTGCTGACCGCAGCGTAAACATCCGGCGAGTTGAAGGTGACCACGGTGGAGCCATCGGGCTGTTCTGCGAGGGCTTCCCAATAACCCCGACCGTACTGGGCCAGGTGGGCAAATTCCGGCGAAAAACGCATCCGCACTTTGAACTGTGGAATGTTCTGCCATTCCTGCGCCAGGTAGGCCCGGATGTCGAAATCGGCGGGAAAGGCGAAGGTCTGGTCGGAGAGCGTCAACTCGGCCATGCGGTCGACACGGAAAGTGCGCAGCGCCAAACGGAGATGACAGTAGCCGACGACATACCACCACCCGGAGCGATGAACCAGCGCATACGGGTCGAGATCGCGTTTCTCACCATGCGGATTGCTGCCGCTGTGATAGGTCATACATACCCGGCGGTTTTCGCGCACGGCCCGGCGTAGTTTCTCCAGGCTGGGAGCAAGCATTTCGATATCGGCGCGGTTCATCCCGGTGGCGACCAGCGCACGGCGCGCCCAGGCGATTTCCTGGCGCTGCTCATCAGGGAGGACATTTTCCAGCTTGGCAAGCGCGCCCTGGGCAGCTTCGTGATAAAGCTGGCCCCACATCTCATGGACGAGACCGGTCCCGAGAGAAACAGCGACCGCTTCCTCGGGGGTAAAGACCAGCGGCGGGAGTTTGTAGCCGCGCACCAGCGAGAATCCGCCGTACGGGCCGCGCTCGGCATAAACCGGCACGCCCATGTCGTCAAGCATTTTGAAGTAACGGTGCAGGGTGCGGACGGAGACATCCAATCGCCCGGCCAGGTCAGCGGCTTTTTGCCCCGGCTGGCGCTGGAGGGTAAGAATCAGGGTGATAAGACGGGTCGCAACTGTGGCCATGGGTCACTTTCTGACATGATTATAAGATGGGTATATGTCATATTATGACATATATAAAGAAATGATTTTCGAATTTAGTACATTAAACAAATTGCACGGATTCCTTATTCTGTCTGATGATCAGAAACGCCTGGCCGGGAAGTATGACTTGACCGAGTCCTCGCTGGTGGCAAATATTCAGCGCCGAGCTTTTAATAATTTAACGTGAATTTTTATTTCCGCCAAAGATTCCAGATCCTGAACCGGTGTACTCGAACTGGCGATGGACAAACCACCCTGGCCCAAATAGGCCAGGAGCCCATTACAGAGGAGAAACCCGAGTAAGACGCAGAAAAAAAGAAAACAATTTTCGATAATCCGCAGGGGTTTTGGCTTTTTGTAATGGGAAACGATATAAAAGCCAGGCAATCAGGATGAAAAAAACGATCAGGGCAAAATTTCCAAACATGCTTTCTCCTGATTTTCACGAGGCCGGCACAGCTTCGGAACCAAAGAGGGCCTTCCAGGTCTTCGGGCCAACATAGCCATCCACCTCCAGGCCATTGCGCTCCTGAAAACGGCGGATTGCGGCCTCGGTCATTTTGCCAAAGACGCCATCCGTTGTGCCGACTTCGCTATAACCCAGTTCAACCAGGCGCTGCTGGAGTTTGAGCACATCATCGCCCTGCACGGGCGGATTGGTCAGGTACAGGTCGCGAGCAAATGAGGGCGTGGAAGTAATTGTAGGCGTCAGGGAGGGCAAGGCAGCCGGGGTGGGAAAAGAGGCTCCAGATGGCAAGCAAGCCGGAGCAGGCTGGAGATTGGTGGACAGCGGAGTGAATGAAATCTCTTTCAGGGCAATTTCGAAGCTGTTGCTAATTTCGTCTTTCAGGGTGTTCGGGCGGCTGCCAAGGGTAGTGATAATGTTGAACTTGCCGGGGATAAGCGTCAGCAAGCCAAGAAGCTGCCCGGAATCCTGAATCCGCGCCAGCCAGGCAGAAGATGTCGAGGCAAGCGTGTTGCCCAGGATGTCAGTATTTCCCGCCAATAGTATCTGGTCGTTTTCGAGCGGCAGGATAGCCTCGATTTGACTCCCTGGCGCGCCAGGGATATCGTAGTAACCGATGGTTTTTTCCCAGATGAGATTGCCTTTGGGGTCGAGCCGCGCCAGCCAATAAACATTGGTTTTCTCCCAGGTCTCTCCGGCCAGGAGCAGGCCGCCATCGGCGGTGTCGGCCACAGCTTTGACTTCGACCGGGCCGCGGCTGGAAGTGAGCACTTTTTGCCAGTTCAGCCCCCCATTGGGCTTGAGCCGCACCAGCACCGGATTGTCGCTTTCGAGAGTGGAGACGATGATGAGATAACCGTTATTCAGAAAGTGGATGGCGCGCAGAGTTTCGTTATAGGGTGGCAGTTTCAAAGTTGTTTGCCAGGACAGGCCTCCGCTGGCGTTTAATTTCATCAGCCAAATGTCTAAATCTGTGCCAAGTTCCTCGTAGGCGTGGGAACCAGCCAGGAGCGCCCCGCCATCCTCGGTCGCTTGGATGAAGTCGAGGCTTTCGTACCCAACCAGTTTTCCATAGACGCGCTGGAGCACCTCCCCCTCCGGGCTGATTTTGATGACTTTGAGATCGGTGTATTGAGGCG
Organism: uncultured Anaerolinea sp.; assembly: GCA_964536185.1. Lineage (GTDB taxonomy): Bacteria > Chloroflexota > Anaerolineae > Anaerolineales > Villigracilaceae > UBA5195. Next base: position 4,467 of record CAZHWV010000075.1, read on the forward strand.
CCCAATATACGGAAGTATCCACGTAAACCCCGGCATAGGCGAAAAGCGCACCGCCTTCGCTGGTGGGGGCGTTGAAACCACCAAAGTTTTTGACGTTCACCTGCCAGAGCGGGGTCTGCGAGTTTGTATAACGCGCTGCTGAGCTTCCAGAAACAACCGTAAAACTGCCATCGGGATTGGGATGGTACCAGGAAACCGCCAGGCCGCGCACCACGGAACCATCGGGAGCCAGTTCCAGGTTCGATTTGCCGAGTTCAAGGATAAAGTTGCCATTGGGCGCAAATTGCAGGTTGCCCAACTCATTCCCGTAAATATATTGCCAGAGCAGGTTGCCGGCTGCATCCATTTTTGCCAGCCAGGTGCCATTGTAATCATCCGCCCGACCTCGCAGGAGAAAATTTCCATCGTCCGTGGGGATGATTTCGGCGATGTAGGCAGAACTGGGCAGGTAGGAGAGGGAGAGGGGGGAGTTGGGTATACAAGTAGCAGGTAAACCCGTAGACAGGGGAGCAGGGATGAGGGTGGAAGTAACAAGTAATGAGTTGGTAAGGGCGGGAGTGGGCGTACCAGGTGTCAGGTTCGAGGTTTCAGGGGCGGCGGGAACTGTCGAGGCTGACTCTGTTGATTTAACGGTAGCAGGGAGGCGAGGTGTTTGTTCCACCGGAGCAGAAGTTGGGGCGGCGGGCGCACCGAGGGGACAGGCGAAGACTGTCAGGGGTAGAAATGTCCCGAGACCCGAAAAGCGCCATTTCATTGTTCAGGCTCCAGAAGGAAGGCGGTCAGGTGGGATTTTTCATCGTAGCCATCGGTAATAAAGATAAAGCGGCCATCCGGGCTGACGGCAATCGCGCACGGTTCGAAAAATGAGCCTTCGGGGGTAGGGTCGGAATCGTAATCGAGTTTGCCGAAGCGGCTCAAGAAGTAGCCCTTCGGGTCAAGCTTGTGAACGGCGATATTGCCGGTGTTGCCGATAAACAGGACATAGAAATTCCTGCTGGCGTCAATCGTCAGGGCGCTGGCGGCATTATCAACCACGCTGGAGGTTTTGAGTGGCATGGCATTCATTTCCTCGCCGGTGGAAGAAGTGAGTTGCACCCAGGTTGGGTCCCAGTCATAATCACGAACGGTGTAGAGAGCGCCGAGTTTATCGATGGCCAAACCGGCGTAAGAGTGCAAGTCGTCGAGCGGGATGATACGGACGAAATCGCCGGTGTCGATGGTGTAGATGTGAATGGCGCTGCCCATTAGCAGATACAAGTTACCATCCTCGGGGCTGACCGCCGCCGGACCAAAAATATCCTGCCCGCCGCTGGCGAGAAGTTTGCCCTCAGTTGAAAGGACAAAGAACCGGCCTTGCTCATCGTCAATGATGACCAGGCTGCCAAACGGATCAGAAACCACATGACTCGGTTTAGTTCCGGAAGGCAGGGAGATGTCTGGGAGCTGGTTGCCATCCACATCGAAAGTTTGGAGACGCCCATCGGCAGTGACGAGGTAAACCAAACCATTTTTGCCGACCGCCAGGCTGCGCGGGGTGCTCTTGAGCGGCATGCGCCAGAAAACGGGTGCATCCACGTACCCTTTTAGTTCGCCGACCATTTCAACAGCGTCGACCTTGAGCGGATTCTGCGAGGCGTCGGTGTGGACGATGACGGTATCGACTTCAAAATCTAGATCGACAGGAATGGAGACTTGCGTGGGACAGGTTTTGCTGCTGGGTAGTTCCATTACCCCCTGTTCGCGATCGTAGATTAAACGACCCAGGCCGCTGCGCGAATTGAGCGCTTCGACACGCAGGATTTCCTGCGGGTTACCGACCAGGAACAGGTTCACCTGCTGAAGCATAAGCGGTGTAGTGTAGGTCAGGATGAGACCCTGTGGTTGGTCGGAGGCGGGCGGCGCCCAGGTGGGCAGCATCGGATCGGAGCAGTTGGTCACATCCGGCTCACCATCGGCCAGGTCGGGATCAGCGCCTGTTTCGGGCTCGGAGAAACTACGAGCTGCCCATTTATGTTCTAAAGTGTCAGGTTTTGTGGCGTCAAGCGGTAAGGTTTCAGGTGTCAAGGTAGGAGTGTCAGGTGTCAGGTCTTTGGGTGTCAGGGTGGGCGGGATAAGGGCGGTGGGAGATTGATCCACCGTGCTGGGCGGGGGTTCGGGCGTCGACTTACCACCCAGGGCAGCATTACAGGCCAGGGTGGCAAGCAGCAGAACAAGCGGCAGGGCAAATGTTTTTTTCATGACGACCTCAGCAAGGCGAGCGCTATTGCTTTGGAATGTACGCCAGCCCGGCAATCCCCGTGATGACACCATCGAAGAATATCCCAATGATGCGGTCACCGTTGGCGGCATACCAGTTGTAATTGGTTTCCACGCGGCCATCTTCACGCAAAACCTGTTGGCTCATAAAACCGGGATGTCCAAGCATGTTTGCCATGACGTTATAGGGAACAGCCTTATCGCGTTTGTAGATGGTATCGAGCTGGTCATAGGTGGCCTTTTTGACGGTATCGAGTTGGAAATCGGCAGGATAAGTGTTGGGCGAGATACTTTTGCTATAAACAACACCATCTGTGGTGACACTTATAAAAGCGCGCATCTCATCCTTGCCGAAGTCAAAGATAAAGGTGTCAGCATGGCTTGGACGTGGTTTGAAATTTTCCGTGCTCTTTTTGCCTTTCATCTCCATCAGGCTGTTGAGTTCATCACCGCGCGTCTCACCCACGATCACCTTGAGATAGCCCTGGTAAGCGCTGCCAGCCATCCAACCTGTGAAAGTATCAGGAACATCTACATTTTGGGATGGTTCGGCAGGCACGGCTGGTTCATTGACGGACTGTCCGCCTTCACTGATGCCAACCAGTTCAACGGCATCGATTTCATTCCAGCCCAGGCCCAAAACACTCTGGTCAATAATCACGACCACTTTTTCAACCAGCATCTCTTGTTTTTCATCGAAAGAGATGGTCATCAAGTCAGGGCAGGTGGAAATTTTCTTGGGACTTCCCTGCCAGGCCGTATAGGTGATCCCGGCTGTGTCAATCAAGCCTACTTCAATCACCTGGGAGGGATTGTAACTCTGGTAAATATTAATTCCGGTCGGGATGACCGGGGTGGCATAGGTCAGTTCAATCCAATCCAGCGCACTGGTGGAACTCTCGGAGGCCCAGGCCAGGCCATTATCGCCACAATCGGTGACGTTTGGCGCGCCGATGGCTTGTTCCGCGTTCCAACTGGATTCACCATACTGTGAACTGGCCTTCGCCGCAACCGCCCATTGACGGATTTCCTGCGGCCCGCTTACGGGCGGCTGCACCGTGGGCTGTTTGCCAGTCTGCGGTGTCTTGGCGGGTTGAATGGGGGACTGTTGACCGGTTTGCGGCGTGGGAGCATCTCCCGCGCCGACAGCGCGGGAAACCGCCTGGCAAGCCAGCGAAGCCAGCACCAGTACAGAAAACATAAGCACAACTGGGGACATTCTACGGTTCATGGGAACTCCTTATAATTTCCACGCGGCCAGCAAGGCTTCGCCGAGTTGGACCAGGGCGTTGATTTCGTCTACTTTTTGGTAGCGAACACCACGTAACTCGATGGTCAGACCTTCGGAGGTGCGTTTGATGAGCGGCTTTTCGCCTTTCCAGGCCAGCAGGAGCGATACAATTGCCGGGGTGAGCAGTAGTTGCCCGGTTTCAGCGGTTTCCTGCGTCCAGAGCATGTACTTCTGGCGGAAGGCTTCACCCCCAGCCTGGACTTCAATCAAACCAGCTGCGTCCGCGCCGAGAGCAAGCTGTAAAACCTGGCGGACCATCATTTCGCCAAATCCGCCGAGATTCGCCTGTGAGGTGCGTTCGCCAATCAGCAGGGTGCTGCCTGGGGCGTCTGCCTGCCAAATGGTGGACATGGTGATGTCAGATGAGCCGGAGCCAGTTTCCTTGCCACTCGAACGGGAAAGCGCCTCGAGCGCCCAGCGCGGAGATGAGAGACGCAAGCCCCAGGCCAGCGGCTCGCGAAGGGACTCGTATGTCCAGCCGTGTTCGGCGGCCATCTGGATAATTTTCTGTTCGTTTTCAGCCTGTTTGCGGCGGACGAGAAAAAATATCAGGCCACCGATGATGGCGAAAACGGCAATGACGATGAGGTTGAGGGTGATGTCATCCATAGGAGTAATCAGTAATCAGTGAGCAGTGTTCAGTCAGGAGGCGGGGGCTTCGGCAGCACCCACATTTTTCTTGCGGCGCATCAGGAAAAAGACCACGCCAGCAATGACGAGCGGGACAAAGCAGCACAGGCACAGGAAGACAATCCCACCGACCACATACCAGAGTGCATCCCCTCCGCCAAGGTTGAAGCCGCCGACATTACTTTCGGCATGCATGGTGTTCTCTTGCCCCATCGTCAACTTCCACTTGAGGGTCTTCCCATTCGCTTCAGTGGCATTGTGATTGGTGACACTTCCAGGCATGGTCACAATCCAGTAGATATCGCCCATCGGGATGTCTGAGCCTTCACCGCTCATGTCGAGGCTGACATCGTAAACTACTTTTCCGTCAGTCAAACTCAATTGATTGATTTGCAGATCGCTGGTAGCGTAGACGGTGCGCAGGTTATCAAGGGAGGTAAAAGGAGTCTTAAAAACACACCAGATTTCACCATCGCCGCGTGTCTCCTGGCTAACGACGGTTCCGGGGGGCAGCTCGCTGCCGCCGCTTTGGGCGTTGGCACTCGTGCAGAACTCCTCACCGCTGCTTTCGCCACTGAGACCAGCCATGGAGGCTTCATCCTTGGTAAAACCGAGTTCCTGGATGTAAGTGCCGGAGCCATCGCTCTTGATGTCGGTCATGAAATTGACTTTGCAGGCCGAGAGCAGCAGGGCGGCCAGGACGAGCAGGGAAAACAGGACAAACTTTTGGGTTTTCATGGAATTCTCCTCAAATGAGCGAAACGAGCAAAAAGACCAGCACAGCGATGGCGATAAAACAGAGCGGCATCACAAAAACGATGAAGGCGATTGCGTAGGTCTGGATTTTATTGATTCGCTCGCGCGACTGGCGTGTGGCCTCCAGAAAGGGGGCGGCGGTCACGCCTGGGGCGGGCTGGACCTCGGCGGATTGGGCCAACATTTCGAGGGCGGCCAGCCACTCGCGGGCAGCCACCAATGGGATGGAACTGACCAGGAGCCTGTGCGAGCGGTACAGACGCAGCACCACTTCCCCCGGCTGGAACTCGAGGCTGCGGAAAATGGCCCACTCCGCGCCGACCGTCATCAGGGTTTGGACGGCCAGGGCGGTTTGTTCATTGGCCAGCCAGCCGCGCGTCCAGGCTTCATCCAGCGCATAAACGGCGTAACCATCCAGGCCGGGAAGGGCTGTCAGCGGGTGTTTGTTCAAGGCCCCGGCCACCCCGACGGGGATGGAGTCGCGGTGGAAAAACTGGGTGCGGGTCATCACTCCGGTTTTTAGCCGCAGTTCAACGGTCGGGCCGCGATAGAGATAAACATCCACCTCGCGCCCGGCAAGCTGTCCCTGGTAGTGGCGTCCGAAGACCAGGTACATGCCGCCGCGCAGGCCGAGGGGCGTGAAAATTGCATCCAGGGAGCGGGCGCGCTGATTGATAATGATCAGCATGAGGATGACTGGAATGACCAGCAGGACCACCAGCGCAACCAGTCCCCCCCCCACCAGCACAAGAGCGGCGGTGTTGCCGTCCCCGCGGCGGGCAAGGTTGTCCATCAGCGGCAAGACAAAATTGAAGAGCCCGAACAGGCAGCAGCACATCACCGGGACGCTGACCAGGGTGCTGATGCAGCCCACGAACAGGCGACGTTTGGTGTATTCCACGGTTAGATCGGTCAATTGGCGCATGTTTTCCTCCGTTTATAGGGGCGGCCCACAGGGTCGCCCCTGCAAAAATTGGTTACGGCACAATCTGCAACATCCCGCCACCGTCGAAGTTCGAGCCGCCACCCCCGACCCAGGCCGCGCCATACTGGTCAACCTGCAAGGCCGAGATGTAGTTGGTCAGCAGGCCGTCTTGGGTGGTGAGCATTGTCCAATCGGCCCAGTTGTCAGAGTAGAGCAAACCTTTATCGGTGCCAACCCAGATACGTCCACTTGGAACCACCGCCAGCGTGGTCAGGCGGGCTTCGCTGAAACCGGCCTGGATGAAATCCACCAGCACTTCCACCTGGTTGCCATCGTAACGCGCCACGCCGGTAAAAGTGCCGATGATCAGCGTCCCGTTGGCGTCCAACGCCAGGGCGCGGATGTATTTGTTCGGCAGTTGGATATCATCTTTCCCAAAGACCACTTCCAGAGCGTCATTTTCGTATTTGGCAAGACCCTGATCAGTGCCAATCCAAACCCGGCCTGATAAATCCGTCAGCAAAGCCTGGACATTATCGCCGGGCAGACCACCCTCGTCGACCGTTAATTTCAGCACCTGGGAACCGTCCGGGTTCAAAACGACAATCCCTTTGCTGTCGTCACCGAACCAGGCGCGGCCCTGTAAATCGACCGTGACAGTATCGAAGGAATAAATATCCTTGAAAGCGGTCCAGGTTCCGTTTTGGTAGCGGCTGGCGCTGCCTTTGGTGGCCGTCAGCCAGGCGGTGCCATCTGAAGCAAAGGCAATCCCTTTTGCCCACTGGCCGCCCATTTCAGGGATTTCGCTCTGGCGAAAGGTGGTCCAGGCAGCTTTCGGGTCAGCCGGGTCGAGAACCTGAAGACCGCCATCGGTCCCCACCCAGAGTTTGCCATCCGGGGCAGTTGCAAACGAGTCAACATAATTGGTGGCGAGTTGGTCGCTGGTTTTAAAGGCTTTGGCCGCGTTGTTCTCGAAAAGATAGACACCTTTTCCCGTGCCGTAGATTGGAGTACCGTTTTCGGCCAGGGTCAGCGCAAAAATACCCTGATTTTCAGTCTCTTTGAAATCCACCTCGCAGGCAGCGGTCTTAGGGTTGAACTGGCACAGGCGGCCGGTTCCAAGCGGCAGAGTTGCGGCCCAGATTTTGCCATCGGCCGTAATCTCGAGTTCGTTGACTTCACCCAATTTCGCTGCGCTCTCGGAGCCATACAAAATCCATTTGTTGCCTTTGAAGGATTGAATCCCGCTCGAAGCGCCGACCCACAAGGTCCCATCTTTGGCAAAAGCCAGCGAAGAGGCGCGTTCATCCGGCATCCCATTTTCAGCGCTGTACGTGGTGACTTTGCCACCGGAGATTTTAGCGATGCCCTTGTAGCCGCTGGCAATCCAGATGTCCTTGCCGTTGACCGTGATATCGGTGACTGAATCCCAGAGCAAGCCCTGGTCTTTGGTATAGCGCTGGAAGTCGCCGGTTTTCAGATCGAGCACTCCCAGACCGTTATAGCCAATCAGCAGGCGGTTGTTTTTTTGGTCGCAGTTCAAGCGGTCGATTTTACTGAGGTCCACACGGCTCTCGGCGGGAGCCAACGATTTTGTTTCCCAAATACCGCTATTCGGGTCAAAAAGGCTGATGCCAACCTGCGTTCCTACCAGGATGCGTGGTTCAGGGATTTCGCAATAGGCAATGGAGGTGGCGCTGACCTGTCCCATGCCATTCAACGGGGTGTACTGCATTGAGTAGCCGCTGTCCAGCCGCCAGGTAATCAATCCACCCAGGGTGGCCGCATGGATGACACCTTTGTAGACCACCAGATCGCGGACAACATTCGCGTTGGTGTAAGCATATTTCCCGGGAGCCAATCCGGAAGTCTGTGGCGCCGCCGGAGCGGAGGGTTCCTTCGTTTCCACGGGTTGGGGTGCGGGTTCGGTGGATTCGCAGCAGGCATCCGTCTCGACCGGTGTTGGCGCTGCCTGTTGGGGCTTTGCGCCAACACTACAGGCCAGACCTGTCATCAACAAAACGAACATCAGCAATAACGGGATAAGTTTTTTCATCATAATTCTCCCGGTTGATTATTTTTAACCTCTTTATAACTTTGGGTTTGACCATCCCCCTGCTCCATCTGTCTGGTTTCCTGCTCCAGGAACGCAAATAAAGTCTCGATGCTGGCAAAACCGTGCCTTTCCCCGTTCAGGGGGCTTTCCAACATGGCGCGCCAGGCAGGCGGGTCGTTCGGTTCCAACCACAGGCGCAAGAGATAGGAACGATAGGGTGCGCTCATGTGCTTTTTGTAACAAATGAGCGTCAAAAAAACGTCAAAGACCCGCAAGTTATGTATAATTAAAAGTATACTTTGGTTTCGCCAAAGTTAGCGACAGCAGCTTAAAACGCCATTAAATACGGACACCTATCCGATCATCGGCATAGCAAAGCAGGAAGGTGACCATGCGCCGCTGGCTACTTCACTCATCCGTCAGGTTTTTTTTGCTGGAATTCCGACCAGGGGATCATCCTTTTCTCCCAAGGTGGGCTCGGCTTATTTTTCAATAACACACACGGGGATTATCTGAAAGGTTTATTTGGCAAAGCATCATTTACAAGCAGCCAAATACAAGTCGATCTCATATCCTGACTATCGATAAATAACATGAATAATGTTTAAGCTGCCAAAAGAGGCGTGCCTGGAAAAATCAAGTTAAGCGATGGTTTCTTCGGTTGGTGGCAATATGCAATCAAACCGGCCAGAATATTGATAAAGCAATTGATGGGACTACGATGTCTGGTATGTTCGATTTGTGAAATATTTTTGAGCTGATCATTTACCGTCTCGATGATCGACCGCTTGCGCAAGAGTAATTTATCCACCAATGGCATCAATCGATTTTTCATATTAATCCTGAGCTTTGTGATCAATTGGAAATTGAAGGTATCCAGCAATTGCTCAAATCCGATGAGCCCGCTTCCAACTACGACGGTGATTACTCCTGGTACAAAAACATCCAATCCGCCCCGCTCTACCGCCGCGACCTGGACATCGTCGCCGCCGCCGAAACCGGCGAAATCGCCGCCTTTTGCACCATCTACTACGACGACTACACCCGCAGCGCCGTCACCGTGCTGGTCGGAGTCGCTGTCGAACACTGGCGGCGAGGATTGGGCAAAGCCATTATGCTGGAGGGGATGCGGCGGCTCAAGCATCTCGGCTGCACCCGCGTCTTTTCCACCGCCAACGAAGCCCCCGCCGATGCCCTCTACCGCTCGGTGCTGACCGAGATGAAAGTCACCGACACCTGGGTCAAGGAATTTCCATCAGAAAGGAAAACCCATGACTGAACCCCGTTCATCTCCCAACCTGTTGAAAGCCGCCAGCCTGCGCGTTGGAATTGGCATCCCCATCATCACGCTGATCGTGATTGCCCCTTCTGGAAAATGGGATTACTGGCAGGGCTGGATGTATATGGGCACGCTCATCCTCCCAATGATTTTCACCCTAACGTACTTTTTCAAAAATAATCCCGCCCTGCTCGAACGCCGCATGCGCCTGCGCGAAAAAGAAGCCGCCCAACGGCAAATCATCGCTGTTTCCTATTTGTATTTCCTGGCCGCCTTTACCCTGCCCGGCCTGGATGTGCGCTTTGGCTGGTCGAACGTCCCGCCGTTGGTTTCCATCAGCGCAGATGTGTTCGTTCTCGCCGGTTACATGATTTTCGTTTGGGTGATGACCGTAAACAGTTTCCTTTCGCGCACCGTGGAAGTGGATGCCGGTCAAAAAGTCGTTTCCACCGGGCCGTATAGCCTTGTGCGCCACCCGATGTACTTTGGAGTCTGCCTGATGTACATTGCCTCGCCACTGGCGCTGGGGTCCTATTGGGCGCTCATCCCCGCCTTGGTCATCGTTCCCTTGCTGGCGGCGCGCATTCTTAACGAGGAGGAAGTCCTCCTACGCGAGTTGGCCGGTTACGCAGCGTATCGTCAAAAGGTTAAGTATCGCCTCCTGCCGGGCATCTGGTAGAAAGGATCCGTTATGGACAAACAAGGCTTCCAAACCATGCTCGTGGGGCGTAAAGTTCCCGCCGAAAAGATGGATTCCGCCCTGGCGCTGGCAGAGCGTTTCGAGCAGTATGCCGCCCAGGTTGGAGGTTTTTCCACCGAAACGGCCTGGGCATTTTCCAAAATTCTCGTCGCCGAAGGCCAAAACAGCGAGGAGAACTTCATCACCCTGGCGCGCTACGGCCTGTTCATCAAGAACAACATCGTCTATCTCGCCTTTCTCGAAGTGCTGGATGGCGGCGAGGCGCAGGAAAACCTCTACAAACGAGTGGCAGAACAATACGGCGAGACCCTGCGCGATGAAGTTTTTGCCGGGATTGGCGCGGCCCCCTACGGCCTCCCGACCCCCGAAAAGCCGCGCTATATGCAGCCAGCGATAGAGCGTTTGGAGATAGCCCTCGGCGCGGAGGCCTGCCGCGCATTAATCTCCGACAGCCTGCGCGACCTGCCCGACTACGCCTGGGAGCGCGAAATCTACCAATCCTGTGCCAGCGTGGATGAGTACCTCGTTCAAAAGAAGCAGAAATTTATCGAACAGGTGGAAGCCTGCCAGCGCGAAGGCCGCCTGTTCTTTGCCCAGGAAGTGACCGACGAGGTGCTGGCGTGTATCCGCAGCGAACCGGAGATGGGCGGCGGGGTGCGGGTTGGGAACATCGTCTACGAAACAAAAATCCCATTTTTAACGAAGCAATACCTGGCTGAGTCTGATCCGGCGCTGAAACGTTATTTCTACTGTCACTGCCCCTGGGCGCGCGAAGCCGTCAAAAGCGGCGAAAAAGTCGCCCCGATTTTCTGCAATTGCAGCGCCGGCTTCCATAAAAAGCCCTGGGAAGGCGCGCTGGGGCAGAAAGTCCAGGTCGAGGTGCTTGAATCGGTGCTGAAGGGTGATGACCGCTGTCGTTTCGCCATTCATTTGCCAGATGAGATAGTAACGCTATGACCCTTGAACCCATTATCCCTAACCCTGAAAAACATCTGCGCGCCATGGGCCAACTGGCCGCCGACGCCTTTTCCGGCGGTCAATACGTGGATGCCTTTTGCAACAACTACATCGGCAACAGCCACTACGACTGGCATGTCTCGCGCCTGGTTTTCGATGATGAGAAACTGGTGCATCACTGGGGCGTCTGGGGCTACCAGATGCGGCTCGAAACCATCCAGCTCAAAATCGGCGGCATTGGGGCAGTTGTCACTCACCCCGATTACCGCAAACAGAATCTCATGCACCGCGCTGCGCAGGATTCCTTCGAGGCGCTGAAACGCAACGGGTATGACTTGAGCATCCTGCGTGGGCGGCACTACGTCAAAATGGGCTACGCCCGCGCCTGGAACTATGTCACCTATCGTTTCAAGCTGGAGGATTTCCCGCTCATCGAATCGGCTCCCGCTTACCAGCCGCTTGGGCTGGAAGGTGTTCCCGAGATGGACAGTCTCTACAACCAGACCCATGCAGCATTCACTGGCACAGCCCTCCGCCCCACCTACTACAACAAACATCCCGAGGATCTTTGCCTTTACGCCTGGCGTGACCCGGCGGGAAACCTGGCTGGCTACCTGCGCGCCGCGCCCTCCGAGGATGAACCCAAAACCCTGCTCTGTCTCGAAGCCGCTGGCGACCCGCAACAATGTATGGGGGTGCTGGGCGATCTGTTCCAGCGCGGCGTATACGAAAAAGTGGCCTGTTTTACCCTGCCGCACCTGCACCCGCTCCTGCAATATCTGCGCCAAGGCAATTGCATCGCCGAAAATCGCTATTTTGACATTTCCGGTTGGCGGGTGCGCCTGATCAACCTGGAAAGCACCCTGCAAAAACTGCTGCCCCTGCTCGAAAAGCGTCTGGCCGAATCGCGTTTTGCGGACTGGCGGGGCAGTCTGCTGCTGGACGCGGGCGAACAAAAAGCGACCCTGGGCATTTCAGGCGGGAAAATCACGCTCACTGGCGATCCTGCCACCCCCAACCTCTTGCGCGGCGGGGCGGAGATCGCCCGCTTCCTGATTGGCTCCGACGAACCGGATGAAATCATCCGCCAGGCCGGGATGGAATGCATCGGCCTGGCCCAGCTGCTGGCGCGAATGCTGTTCCCCAATCTGTACCCGATGCTGAGCCACTGGGATGAATGCTGATTCAATGGCTACGGTTACAAACGGCTTGTTCAGAGTATCGGCTCCATATTCTGACCGCGTTAGCGCAGCCTGACCGGCTTTCAGGGGGCCAGTTCGCGATTGTTTGCTTTCCTGTAACTTTTCAGCGTTTCATGGATATTATCTATAGAGACACGCCATGACCAACTTCAAGGACTTGTACCAGCAATACTCAACGGACGTGTATCGCTTTGCCTACTGGCTGACCGGGGATGCGGCTGAGGCGGAGGATATCACTTCCGAAACCTTCATCCGCGCCTGGGTCAACTTCCAGCCCGCCCGCACTGAAACCTTGAAAGCCTACCTGTTCACCATTGCCCGCAACTTCCATTTGTACCAGGTCAGGAAAAACAAGCGACAGGCAGCCCTGGTTGAGACCCTCACGGACCCCAACCCTGGCCCGGAGAAGCTGGCAGAACAGCACACCGAACTGCAACTGGCGCAAAAAATCCTGCGAACCCTGCCTGAAGCCGATCGAATGGCTTTCATCCTGCGGGTGGAGCATGACCTGTCTTATGCCGAGATCGCGCGCATCCTGGCATTTTCTGAAGTGGCTGTCAAAGTAAAGGTGCACCGCATTCGCAAAGTGCTGCTCGAGGCACGCCTTGAAAAGGAGGCTGTTCGATGACCGAGGTCACAAAAAATATCATTCTGGATTTGCTCCCGCTCTATGTTGGCGGTGAAGCCAGCGAGGATACCGCCAACCTGGTTCGCCAATATCTTGAGACTAACCCTGAACTGGCGGAGCTTGGCCGCCAGATGGAAAATTCCAACGCTCAAAACGCGGCGCCCGCGCCCCGTTCCAAGGAGGCTGAAATGGAAGGCTTTGAAAAAACCAAACAACTGCTCGTGATTCGCTCGACGATTGTGGTGAGCCTGGTTGCCATGTTCCTGTGTGCGGCCATGCTGGTCATCCCGGTAGTCATCATGATGTTCCAGCGGTAGTGAGACTTTTTTCCACCTGATCAGCGGGGTTGAGTAATGGCTTTTTTACTCAATCCCGATGATTATTCCTGTCATCCGTCAAAAAACGAGCCAAACGATGAGCGCCCAGACAACTTCCCTACTGAAAGATTACCTCGTGCTTGGAAACGAGACCAGCGAAGTCCGCTACATCCCCGGCGAGCAAACATTTGCATCTGAAGCGTTCACCGCGCTGGAAAAGGCGCGCCCGCTTGTCCTGTCCTACTTTCAAATGATGGAGCCATTCCCCCAAACCAGGGTAGTCCTGGTCACGGAGCGCAGCGAATTTGACCGGCTCGTCCGCGACTGGCTGAAAGTGGAGATCGAAATCCCCTCACACCCGGCCCGGTTAGCACAGGCGCACCGGACAGAGATGGCGGTGCTCTCGCCGTCCGCATACGAAGCCCACACCACCTTTCAATATCGTCCGCAGGCTTTCAGGCGATTACTGGTGCATGAATTTATCCATATCGTGGAAGAGCATCTCAGCCCCAATATTGAAACCAGCCCGCGCTGGTGGAGCGAGGGCCTGGCCGTCTATCTTTCCAGTCAATCGCTGTATGACGAGGAATTCTTCCAACCAGCCCTGAACCGCATTGCGCTTGGCGACATTCCGAGCCTTCACCAGGTTGAAACGGATGGCAAGCTCGCGTATGACTGGGGCTGGACGCTTATTCAATTCATCGAGCAGCAGTACGGTCAAGCAATGATCTTGCGCATTGCCACCCAATGCGCGGATGGGAACGTGCTTTCCATGCCTGGCGAAGAAATATCCATTTTGGAAGCACGCTGGACAGATTGGCTCTCTGCTGAACTACTTTCCATACGCAAATGAAAAAAACAGTCTCCCTCTTTTGGATTTTGACCTTGTTCCTGGCGGCTTGCAGCGTGGGGACTGAAACCCAGCCACCTACCCGCAGCCTGCCTGCCGTTACCGAAACACTTCCCACTGCCACACGAACCCTGCTCACCGCCGCCGACCTGACCAATGGCTTCACCTTCGATAGCCCACTGGATGAATCCGCCCTGACCCTGCCCGCCGGGGTCGCGCCTCCCGCCCACGCTTTTGAAGGCCGTCTCGAACTACTCGGCGAACAAGCTGGCGGACACATCCAAATCTTGCGCGGCGAACTGGGCCCGGAATACACCTCCCTGCCGGAGTTCGACTTTGCGTTCGTGCAGGAAAATGGCTACCTGATCCCCGTCCAGCGTGGCTTGATCATCACCGGTCACCCCCAGTGGAATCTTATCCTCGAGCCGGGGCGCGTCTGGCAGGAACCCGGCGATGGCGGCTTGTCGCGCGCCTCCTTGCCCTTTGCGTTGACCGTCAAAGGCGGCAATGCCAGCTTCAACGGCACGCTGACCTTCCTGTTCGATGACATGCAGGTTTCGAAGGTGTGGTACCAGGTCACGCAGGAGACCACCTCCTACACCCGCGCCAACCTGTGGGGACTGCTGGAGGCCACCTACCACGCTGAAAAAGTGCCGGGCGCGGAACGCATCCGGGCGAATTTCGCCGCCGAACTGGCCGCGCGCATGCCAGTCAAGCCTATCGCCGCGCTGGCTGAGGATTATCCCGGTGTGGACATCTCCGCCTTCGGGCGCGGTGTCACCCCCGAACACCTGACCTGGTACGGAGTCGTGGTAAATAGCGTCAACTACCTGGGCGGCTGCCAGACCCGTTTCGGCGTTTATCCCTACTGTGAGTCGATGCGCGCCACCTCCTACTCAACCGCCAAATCGGCTTTTGTCAGCCTGGCGCTGATGCGCCTGGCGCAAAAATATGGCGCAGAAGTGTCTGACCTGCTGATCAAGGATTATGTCCCCGAATACGCCGCCAGTTCCGGCGACTGGGAGCGGGTGACGTTCAACCATGCGCTGGATATGTCCACCGGGAATTATGTCTCGCCGGGCTTCTTGACCGATGACGATAGCGCCAAAATGGGCGAATTTTTCGGCGCTCAGCCTTATGCAGAACGAATCAAGGCGGCCTTCGATGCGCCCCACCAGGCAGAGCCGGGCACGCGCTGGGTTTATCGCACCAGCGACACTTTCATCCTGACCCGCGCCCTGCACAATTACCTGCAAACCCAGGAAGGCCCTGATGCCGATATTTACCAGATCGTGGTGGATGAAATCTACATCCCGCTTCAACTTGGCCCAGGCGCATACACCACCATGCGCACCGCCGACAACGATTGGCAGGGTCAGGCTGAAGGCGGTTACGGCCAATGGTGGATTCCCGACGACATCGCCAAAATCGGGACATTCCTGATTGCAGATGGCGGCAAAATCAATGGCGAGCAAAGCCTGCATCCCGGCTTGCTGGCGGCTGCGATGCAGCAAAACCCGGAGGAGCGCGGCGCAAAAATCGACGACCAGCGCATGTACAACAATTCCTTCTGGGCCAACCACTACACGCCCGCGAATGGTTATGACTGCGAATTCTGGGTGCCGCAAATGCTTGGAGTCAGTGGCAATGTGGTGGCGCTCTTTCCAAACGATATCACCTACTACTATTTCAGCGACAACCGCGAATTCACCTGGGATGCGGCGCTGAAAGAGGCGGACAAAATACTGCCCCTGTGTCCGTAATTTCCCGAGCAGGTTCGGCAAAACCATCTGCTTTTAGCGATTTCGTTTTCTATTTGCTTGACCAAGAGGGCAAAACATAAATTAAACGAAATCGCTCCTGTCGTTACCAGGAGCGATTTCATAGCAATTTAGTACCTTACATAACTCTTTGGTCAGTATCTTCCCAAAATTTTGGGGTAGATGAAACGGAAGAGAACGAGTAAACTTTG
>CAZHWV010000076.1:0-20093 GCA_964536185.1 uncultured Anaerolinea sp.
CGGAGAGTAGTTATGGCCCAGATCGAAGAAGTTACCCTGGATGGAATGACACATCTCGTCTCAGCGCGCGCGCTGCAGGGAGAGACGATGCTGTTGAATATGGGGCCGCAGCACCCCTCCACGCATGGTGTTTTGCGCCTGCTGCTCGAGTTGGATGGTGAGACTGTTCTAGTCGCTATTCCCGATATCGGGTTTTTGCATACCGGCGTTGAGAAGAACATGGAGGCCAAGACTTACCAAAAGGCCGAAGTGATGACGGATCGCCTGGATTATATGAACACGGTTGGCAATAACCTGGCTTACTGTCTGGCAGTCGAAAAATTGGTTGGGTTGGATGTCCCGGTTCGCGCCCAAGCGTTGCGGGTCATTCTGGCTGAAATGAAGCGGATTGCCTCACATTTGGTCTGGCTGGGCACTTCTGCGCTTGACCTGGCGGCCATGTCGGATTTCATGTATTGTTTCCGCGAACGCGAGATGATTCTGGATATTCTCGAACTGATATCGGGGCAACGCATGATGACCACATACATCCGGCCTGGCGGTGTTTGGCGGGATGTGCCCGTGGAATTTGAAGCCGCTGTGCGCAATTTTCTAAAAATCATGCCCAGGCGGATTGATGAATATGAATCTTTGTTGACCAAGAACCCGTTATTTGTTGATCGTACTGCCGGGATCGGCAAAATTTCTGCCGAAGATGCAGTTAACTGGGGTCTGACCGGGGCAACGCTGCGTGGTTCAGGGGTCAATTACGATGTGCGCAAATTCGCTCCGTATTCGGGTTACGAGCAGTATGACTTTGAAGTGCCATTGCGCACTGAAGGGGATGTTCGCGCGCGCTACATCGTCCGTATCGCTGAGATGCGCCAGTCCATTCGTATTATCCAGCAAGCCTTGGATAAACTGCCCATGGGCGCTGTGCGTTCAAGCAATTATAAATTTGTACCCCCACCGCGCTCTGAAATTGGCACCAGCATGGAAGCGCTGATCCATCACTTTAAGCATTGGACTGCAGGTTTCAATGCGCCGAAGGGCGCTGTTTACTCCGCAGTTGAATCTCCGCGTGGTGAATTGGGTGTGTACCTGGAAAGCGATGGCGGTCCCAAACCGTTCCGTGTCCACTTTCGCACGCCTTCATTTGATAACCTCCAGGTATTGCCTGTCATGGCGAAGGGTTTTCTGGTAGCCGACCTGGTGGCGATCATTGGCTCTGTTGACATTGTTCTGGGAGATATTGACAGATGAGTCTCGCTTCATATCAAGAAGAAGGAAAAGCAATTTTAGCCAAATATCCCGTCAAACGCTCGGCGGTGATGCCGCTGTTGTACCTGGCGCAGCGCGAAGAAGGCTATATTACCAAGCAGGGCATGGCCGAAGTTGCGAGTATGCTCGATCTGGATGTAACCGAAGTTGCCTCGATTGTTGGTTTCTATACGCTCTATCACGACGAAAAAGCCGGAAAGTACCGCATGCAGGTTTGTAATGACCTGCCCTGTGCCCTGCGCGGCGCCGATAAATTCCTGGAGGCGCTCTGCCAGAACCTGGGGATCAAGATCGGCGAAACCACGGCGGATGGCCTGGTGACACTGGAAGCCGTGATGTGCCTGGCTGCTTGCGATAAAGCGCCCATGTTCCAGTTGCAAGAAGGTGACAAAGTCAGCTACCATGAAAATATGACCGTGGATCGCAGCCTGGAACTGATTGAAGCGCTTAAAGCGGGATCATATCGCCAGGAGTTGAAATAATGACTCACTTTTTGCTACGTCATCGTGATATCCCCGATATAAAGCAGATCGAAACCTACAAGAAAAATGGCGGGTTTGAGAGCCTAAAAAAGGCGATCAGCTCAATGCAGCCCGAGCAGGTGGTTGACGAAGTCAAAGCCTCCGGTTTGCGCGGGCGCGGCGGCGCGGGTTTCCCGACCGGGGTCAAGTGGTCCTTCTTGCCCAACAACATCTGGCCGCATTATGTTGTCTGTAATGCGGATGAATCCGAGCCTGGAACGTTCAAAGATCGTGAAATTATGGAAAGCAACCCGTTCCAGTTCCTGGAAGGTGTTGCGATTGCCTGTTATGCTGTTGGCGCTGCTGAAGGGGTGATTTACCTGCGCGGCGAGTTCCAGCAAGTACAACTCTTTTTGGATCAGTGCATCCGCGAGATGGAAAAAGCCGGCGCGCTGGGCGATCATTTGTTTGGTACGGACTATTCTTTAAGGCTTAAGACCCATCTTGGCGCAGGCGCATACATCTGTGGCGAGGAAACAGCTTTGCTCGAGTCGATTGAGGGCAAACGTGGACAGCCGCGGGTTCGACCGCCGTTCCCCGCGGTGGTCGGTTTATACGGCAAGCCGACAGTCATCAATAATGTTGAAACATTGACCAATCTCCCTTTCATCATTGAAAAAGGCGCAGCCTGGTACAAGAGTCTCGGCACCGAAAAAAGCGCCGGAGTTAAAGTTTTCTCTCTTTCGGGAAACATTAACAAGCCAGGGAATTATGAACTTCCCCTTGGCACCACCTTCCGCGAACTCATTTTCACGCACGGAGGCGGTATCCCGGATGGCCGCAAGGTGAGAGCCATCATGCCGGCTGGGGCCTCTTCTTCCATCATTCGGGTGGATGATAGCACCTTTGAGACGGTGATGGATACCAAAATGGACTATGAAAATGTCCAAAGTGTGGGCTCGCTGCTGGGTTCCGCTTCGGTGATTGTGATCGATGATAGCCACAGTATGGATTGGGTCATCGATAAGACCGTTCATTTCTTCAAGCACGAATCCTGTGGCAAATGCACTCCTTGCCGGGATGGTAACTACTGGATGTTGCACATAGTGGAGCGCATCCATTCCGGCCAGGGTACACAAGCCGATTTGCAGCTGCTCAAGAATGTTGCCAATCAGGTTAACGGTAAGTGCCTGTGCGCCCTGGGTGATTTCTCAACCATGGCTGTCACCTCCGCGCTTGAGCGTTTTCCTGAGGATTTCATGCTAAAGGTGAAGGCGTAGCATTATGGCAAAAACAGTCAGCCTAACCATTGATCAAGTAAAAGTAACCGTTCCTGAAGGGACCCTGGTGGTGGACGCCGCCAAGAAGGCCGGGATTGACATCCCAGTGTTCTGTTACCACCCCAAAATGGAACCGGTCGGGATGTGCCGCCAGTGCCTGGTAGAAATTGGACGCCCGATGTTTGACCGCGCGACGGGTCAGCCTGTGCTCGAATCGGACGGGTCAATAAAAATGCAGTTCATGCCGAAACTGGAAACAGCCTGCACCAACCCTGTTTCTGAAGGTATGGTCATACTCACGCAAACAGAAAAAGCCAAAACCGGGCAGAGGGAAATTCTTGAACTCCTGCTGACCAATCACCCGTTGGATTGCCCCATTTGTGACAAGGGTGGTGAGTGCCCGCTGCAAAACCTGACCATGGCGCATGGCTCCGAGAAGAGCCGTTTTGTCTTTGATGAAAAACAACGCCAGGATAAACATGTTCCGCTGGGCGATCTGATTTTCCTGGATCGTGAACGCTGCATTCAGTGCGCGCGTTGTATCCGCTTCCAGGACAAAATTGCGGGCCAGCCAGTACTCAGTTTTTATAGCCGGGGACGCGCTACCGATATCGTCACTTTCTCCGAACCCGGTTTTGACTCGATTTTTTCAGGCAACACTACTGACATCTGTCCGGTTGGGGCGCTGACCACGGTTGACTTTCGTTTTGGCGCCCGCCCGTGGGAACTCAAGAGTGCTGCGTCAGTTTGCTCACAGTGCCCGGTTGGCTGTAATCTGACCTTTAATGTGCGCCGCGAGGTTAAAACAGGCGGCGGATACGTTATCAAACGCGTTTTGCCGCGTCAGAACGAGCAGGTGAATGAGATCTGGTTGTGTGACAAGGGTCGCTTTGCCAGCTATCACTATAGCGAGGCTGGCTCGCGCCTGACAGTTGATGGGCAAGAGCTTGCCTCCAGGCTCAGCCGCGCCGCTGAAAAACTGGCTGCTGCCAAATCCGACGTTCTGATCCTGGCCGGAGGGCGCCTGGCGAATGAGGATCTGTTTAATCTCAAGCAGTTGGCTGCTGGCCTGGGCGCTAGCATCCATTTTTATACAGCGATGGGCGGGGGTGAGTACACTACTGCCTATGGCTTGAGCGCAGGATCCAACCTGGGTGATTTAGGCACTGGCGACACCGTTTTGGTGGTCGCTGCTGATCTGTATAATGAAGCTCCGCTCTGGCACTTGCGCATCAAGGCTGCGGCTCAGCGCGGGGCAACCGTCATTGTCGCGGCGGCGCGCGCCACCAAATTGGATGAATTCGCAACTTTCGTTGTGCGCTACGCCTACGGTGATGAAATCGAGACCGTCAAAGGCCTGGCCCAGAAAGAAAAAATTGGGCCAGCCCTGAGCAATGCTGCCAATCTGGTGGTGTTCTTTGGCTCGGACGGGCTTGGCTTGCCGGGCACTGCTGATCTCGCGGCTGCCTGCGTCGGGTTACCGGGGTTAAGCCAGGAGCGCGTTGGTAAAGCGAACAATGGTCTGGTGGGTGTCTGGCCAGCTCCGAACGCGCAAGGCGCCTGGGAATTGGGACTCAGCCCGGCTGATGACCTGGTCTCCGCGCTAAAAGATAAGACCGTTTATGTTGTGGCTGCCGACCCGGCTGGGGATGATCCCCGGCTGGCGGAGGCGTTGAAATCTGCGAAAACGGTCATTGCGCAGGATATTCTACCGACCGAAACGACCAAATTAGCTGAGATTATCCTGCCAGCCGCAGCCTACACGGAGCGCGAAGGAACCTATACCTCCGCTGAGCGGCGCGTTCAGCGCTTTTACCCGGCTGTCCCATCCCGTCCGGGCGCCAGGGCCGATTTTGTACTGACAGCAGAACTTGCCAGGCATTGTGGCCTTGAATTGGAAGGTCGCTCAGCGCTGATGGTCATGAACAAGATCGCGGCTGGCGAGAAATCCTTCGCCGGCGTGACTTATAGTCAATTGTCCGAAGTGACTGAGCACCAAGGACAAGGGTCTGGCGATTTGTATTACGCTGGTACTTCGTACAAAAATACGCAGGGCCTTGGCCATCACCTGGCGCTGATGGACCGCCTCGTGCTCACCGGCCTGCCAACTTCCCAATTTACCAGGTTACCACTCGCCAGATCTTATTCGCCACTGTTTTTGGCCGCGCCGGTGACAAAACTGTACGATCAGGGCACGACCGTGGTCTCGGCTGAGCTGCTTAAAAAGCACATTGGCCAGGCGAGCGTAGCGGTGAACCCGGCCGCAGCGCTAAAAATTGGTCTTGTGAACGGCGGACAGGCAAAGTTAAAGCTAAACGGGGTTGAGTGGTCAGTCAAAATTCACTTTGACGAATCCATCTCGATCAACGTTGTACTCGTCTACCGTAGTTTCGGGATCCCCATCCTCGAGCCGACCGCGGTGGAGTTGCTCGCAGTACAGCCTGGTGAGGTTAATCTCGCCGCACAGGGCTTGAGGAGGTAACGCATGGATTGGGCTTTAATCCTTGAATGGGTGATCAAGTCGTTCATTCTGGTCATGGTACTTTTGACTGGTTTCGCCTACCTGACCTGGTATGAACGCAAGGCGCTTTCGCGCATGCAAGTCCGTTACGGGCCAAACCGCGCCGGAAAATTTGGCTTGCTCCAGCCGATTGCGGATGCAGTTAAGCTGATCTTTAAAGAAGAATTAATCCCGGATCAGTCCGAGAAGATTTTATTTATTCTCGCTCCGATCGTGACGGTTGTGCCGGCGGTGGTCATTACGGCAACTGTGCCGTGGGGGCCGAGTTTTGAGGCTTTTGGGCGCACCATCAACCTTTACATCGCCGATATTGATGTTGGCATCCTGTATGTAACGGCGATTGCCTCGATTGCGGTCTATGGAATTGTGCTGGCAGGTTGGTCAAGCAATAACAAGTATGCCATGCTGGGTGGTTTGCGCTCTACTGCCCAGATGGTCAGTTATGAACTGGCTTTGGGACTGTCCTTTGTGGCTGTGATTTTGCTGGCGGGCTCGATGAACATGATCAAAATCGTTGAAGCCCAGAAAGACATGTGGTTTGCAGTTTTGCAACCAACGGGCGCTGTCGTTTTCCTGATTGCCACGCTGGCTGAATTGAACCGCGCGCCGTTTGATATGCCCGAAGCTGAGCAGGAATTGACGGCTGGATACCATGTGGAATACTCCGGCATGAAGTTTGCGCTGTTCTTTATGGCCGAATATACCAAGATGATTGCGATTTCAGCGATCTCGGCTACCATCTTCTTTGGGGGTTACCGCGAATTCTGGTTTCTGAAAGACACGTTTCTGAGCGTGGACCGGATTGCCTTGCTTGGTCCGGTCTATATGTTCCTTAAAATTGTCGTGCTGCTCTTTGGCATGATCTGGGCGCGCGCTACCCTGCCGCGAATTCGCTATGACCGTTTGATGTCTTTCGGCTGGAAAGCCATGCTGCCGCTTTCGCTGTCGATTGTGCTTGTCTCGGCATTCGGCATAGTGCTTGCCCAGATTAATCCGCTCTTTATGTGGTTTATACCGATTGCCTCCATTTTTCTTGGCTTCCTGACAATCGGATTGGTCGATCGTTCTTTACGGAGGAAAGTCTATGCGGCTCGTTGAACCTTTCCTCGAAATGATCGGTGGCTTGAAAACCACCCTGCTGATGATGTTAGAAAAGCCGGTGACGATCCAATACCCGGAGGAAAAGCGGCAGGTATCTAAACGTTTCCGGGGTCGTCACGAATTAAAGCGCTATGAAAATGGCCTGGAAAAATGCATCGGCTGCGCGTTGTGCGCTGCAGCTTGTCCGGCAGATGCAATTTTCGTCGAATCATCCGAAAATACAGATGAAAAGCGTTTTTCACCCGGTGAGCGCTATGCCAGTACCTATGAAATCAACATGCTGCGCTGTATTTATTGCGGCTTCTGTGAAGATGCCTGTCCCACTGAGGCAGTTGTTCTCGGCGATAATTACGAATTGACCTTTATTGCCCGGCGCGAGGCTATCTATACCAAAGATATGCTCATTGTTCCCGTGCCCCCGAGCGGAGCGCCCACACCGCAAGTGACCGAACCTGGTCTGTTTAATCGATCCGTACCTGAAATGAAAGATCCGCAAGATTAGCGCGAAGGTGACCAATGTCCGGTGAATTAATTATGTTTCTTATTCTGGCCCTGACTGCCATTGCAACGGCGGCAGGTATGCTTTTAAGCCGTCATGCGGTTTATGCGGCCCTGTACCTGGTGCTAAATTTCGGAACGGTAGCCATATTCTACTTACTGCTGGGTTCGCCTTTCATTGCGCTCTCACAGGTAACGGTTTATGGCGGCGCCATCATGGTCCTTTTCCTGTTCGTTATCATGCTGCTCGGCGCTGAGCAAATTCCTGCTGAATTCAAGTGGAAGAACATTTTGCCTGCCGGTCTGCTGGGTCTGGCCTTGATCGGCCAGATTCTATTTCTGGTTTTTCAGAAAATTTCAGCCACTGGTTTGCAGGTGGTCACCAGCACCGCTGACGCCTCCCCTTCCCCGTTGGCGACCAAACTTTTTACTGTTTACCTGCTGCCTTTTGAAATAACCTCCATCCTGCTGCTGGTTGCGATGGTCGGCGCAATTATTCTGACCAAGCAGCCCCGGCAAACGCATGATTTGCAGAGCAAACCGGGACACGAACCCGAAAAGAAAGGAGCGCGGGGATAAACATGATTCCAGTAAATTATTACCTCGCACTTTCCGCAATTCTATTCACGATGGGCGCAATGGGTGTTTTGATCCGTCGCAATGCGATGGTGGTGTTTATGTCCATCGAGTTGATGCTGAACGCGGCCAACCTGACCTTTGTCACCTTTGCCCGCATGTACTCTACGATGAATACAAGCTCAGTTTTCAATGGCCAAATCTTCGTTTTCTTTGTGATGACTGTGGCGGCGGCAGAAGTGGCGGTTGGCCTGGCGCTGATCGTGGCCATTTTCCGTAGCAAGCAAAGCATCGACGTCGATCAGTTGAACAGCCTGAAGGGATAAGAGGATTATGGAAAATACTTCTGGTTTGTTCTTCTACCTGGTGCCCTGGATCGTTTACCTGCCGGTTATCGGGTTGTTGGTTAATCTGACGATTGGCGCAAAGCTTGGTGAAAAAGGCGTTGGCGTTGTGGCGGCCTCGGCTTCCGGGCTGGCTTTTGTGGTTGCGCTGTTTCAGGCGTACACACTGAGCCTGGCCCCAGAAGGGGCGATTGTCAAGGTTGCGGATTGGATCCATGTTGGTAACCTGGCGATCGATTGGACTTTCCGTGTGGATACGCTTTCGGTGACGATGATGATGGTCGTCTCGGGGGTTGGCACGCTGATCCACATCTACGCGATTGGATATATGCACGAGGATGTGCGCTTTAAGAATGATATCGGGCGCTACCGCCGTTTCTTTGTCTTCTTGAACCTGTTCATCGCGATGATGATGATCCTGGTCAGCGGTAACTCTTATATGATGCTGTTTGTCGGCTGGGAAGGCGTGGGCTTGTGCTCCTTCCTGTTGATCGGCTTTTGGTATGACATGGATACGCTCGGCCGCCCTTCGTTCGCGAATTCGAACGCGGCGAAAAAAGCTTTTATTGTTAATCGTGTCGGTGATTTTGGCTTTTTGCTGGCAGCCTTCATGATGTTTTGGCAATTTGGCTCGACTAATTTCGAGAATGTTTTTGCGGCGGTTGGGTCTGCCGAACCCTGGGTGATCCTGTGGATTACCGTTTTCTTGCTGGTGGGCGTGGCGGGGAAATCGGCGCAGATCCCACTGTATATCTGGCTACCAGACGCAATGGCTGGCCCGACCCCGGTCTCTGCGCTGATCCATGCGGCGACTATGGTCACCGCAGGCGTCTACCTGGTTACCCGCTCGGCGCCAATCTACATGCTCAGCCACGAAGCGAAGATTATTGTCGCCACTCTCGGCGCCGTTACGGCTCTTTTCGCAGCCACAATTGCGGTTGGGCAATACGACATCAAGAAGGTGCTGGCCTATTCCACCATCAGCCAGTTAGGTTTTATGGTGGCGGCAGTTGGCATGGGCGCCTTTGCAGCTGGAATGTTCCACCTGATCACGCATGCTTTCTTCAAAGCGCTGTTGTTCCTTTCGGCGGGCTCGGTCATTTTGGGTATGGAACGCGGGCACCATCACCTGGCGCATGGTCATCACGGGCATGACGCGGAGGTCTTCGACCCGGGCGATATGCGTAATATGGGCGGCCTGCGCAAGCAGATGCCGGTAACTTTCTGGCTGTACATGATCGGGACAGTTGCCCTGGCAGGCTTGTTTCCGTTCGCCGGGTTCTGGTCAAAGGATGAAATCCTGGCGGATGCCTTCAAGGAATTCCCGCACGTTTATTGGCTCTTGACCATCGCCGCTTTTCTGACAGCCTTTTACATGGGCCGCCAGGTTTGGATGGTTTTCTTTGGCAAGCCGCGCCATGAAGTTGCCGGGCATGCGCAGGAAAGTCCGCTGATCATGACCGCCCCGCTCATGGTGCTGGCAGCCTTATCGATTTTTGGTGGCCTGCTCAATTTACCCGGGGTTCACACACTGACGATTTGGCTGGAACACACCATCAAAATTGTCCCCGGCGAGTTCAATATGAGTGTGGCCCTGGTCTCCACCGGGTTGGCCCTGCTCGCAATCTTCCTTTCGTGGTGGCTATATTTGCGCAAACCGCTTGAAGCGGGTCAAGTGGACCCACTCAAGAAAATGCTTGGGCCGATATTTACCGGCATGGAAAACAAGTGGTTTGTAGATGAGGCTTATTGGTTTGTCTTTGTTGAACGTTATGTTGATCTGGCCCGTTTCCTGGCCCAGACTGTGGACTGGGATTTCTGGCATGAGTGGTTCCATAATTCGGTCATTGCCAGGGGTTTTGTCGGCCTGACTCGTTTCCTGGCTGATCCTGTAGACCTGGGCGTCGTGGATAAAGTATCCAAAGTGCTCGCTGATGCGGTGCAGTCTTCCGCGAATTCCATGCGCAAAATCCAGAACGGTTTCGTGCGCAGTTATGCCCTGTCGGTTATGCTGGGCTTGGTGGCCATCCTCGGCTACCTACTCTTTAAATAAAGGCTGAGAGGACGAACTATGAACTTTTTGTTGGAACCCCTCAATCTGGTGACCTTTTTCCCGCTGGTTGGTGTAATTGTGCTTCTATTTATCAAGCCACAAGCCAAGAATACCATCCGCTGGACGGCACTAGGCACTGCGCTCGTTACCTTTCTCATTTCGCTAGGGGCGCTATCGGTTTTCAATTCTGCCAACCCTGATCTGCAGTTGGTTTCACAGTACAACTGGATTCAGGTGGCGGGTTGGAACATCCAATACTACCTGGCAGTGGACGGTCTGAGTATCCTGTTGGTTCTGCTGACCACTTTCCTGACTCCGATCGCCATCCTTTCAACCTGGACGGCGGTTGAAGATCGCGTGAAAGATTTCATGGTCTTCTTCCTGCTGCTGGAAGTGGGCATGCTCGGAGTTTTCCTGGCCCAGGATCTGTTCCTGTTCTACATTTTTTGGGAATTTACCCTTATCCCGATGTATTTGCTTATTGGTATTTGGGGTGGCCCGAACCGCCTGTATGCGGCCGTCAAGTTCTTCTTATACACGATGGCTGGTTCCATCTTGATGCTGCTGGCCATCCTGTGGTTGGGCATCAACCAGGGCACTTTCAGCGTACCCGCGCTGGTTGCTAAGGGCGGTATTCCGGCTGGTATCCAGATGTGGCTGTTCATTGCATTTGCCGCTGCGTTTGCCATCAAAGTCCCCATGTGGCCGCTGCACTCCTGGCTGCCGGATGCTCATGTGGAAGCTCCCACGGCGGGTTCTGTCATTTTGGCCGGTGTCTTGCTCAAGATGGGCACCTATGGCTTCCTGCGCTTCAATTTGCAGCTTTTCCCCGAGGCCGCGGTTAAGGCTGCGCCGACGATCGCCGTCCTGGCTGTCATCGGTATCTTGTATGGGGCTGCGGTATCTTATTCCCAGAAAGACGTTAAAAAACTGGTTGCCTATTCATCGGTCAGCCACCTGGGTTTTGTCATGCTTGGGATGTTTGCATTGAATGGCCTGGGCATTGAAGGCGCAATTTTGCAAATGATCAATCACGGTCTGAGTACGGGAGCATTGTTCCTGCTCGTTGGCATGATCTATGAGCAGACGCATACCCGTGAAATCGCCGTTTACGGTGGTTTGTGGAAAATCACGCCGGTCTTTGGCTCGCTGATGTTGATCGTTTCGCTTTCATCGATGGGCCTCCCCGGTTTGAATGGGTTTGTCGGCGAATTCACCATCCTGCTTGGCGCTTTCGGCTCCAAGGCCTTTGGGACACCCTGGTATGCCATTTTATCGGCTGTGGGTGTTATTCTGGCGGCGATCTATATCCTGTATATGTTTCAGAAAATGTTCCTCGGCCCGGTTGGATCGATCGTGGAAGAAGTTAAACACCACGGTCATCCGTTGCGCGATTTGAATCTGCGCGAAATCGTGACGTTGCTGCCCCTGCTGATCTTTATTTTCTGGATTGGTCTTTACCCCGCGCCGTTCTTCAACTTGATGGCTCCCGCGGTGGAAAAACTGCTTATTCCGTTCAAAGCTATTCTTGGCGGCTAAGGTTTCTTTCCTTTCCTCCCCCCTCTTGAAAGAGATGGGTCGGGGGTGATGTGGGCCGTGCGATTTGCTGCGCGAATCGAACCGGCGCTACTTCGGAGTGGATATGACCCAAACTGATTTATATACCATCCTACCGGTCAGCGTTTTGATCGTCTGGACCTGCGCGCTCCTTTTGGTGGATCTGTTTATCCCCAAAGAGCGCAAAGGCCTGACGGCGTTGCTGGCTGCTGCTGGCCTGGCGCTGACCATGGGGTTCAGCTTGACCCAGTTGGGCAGCAATTCTGTCGGGTTCAGTGCAATGGTTGTGCTGGATGGTTTTTCGAACTTCTTGAATATCCTGTTTCTGCTGACGGGTTTGTTCGGCATCGCGGTGGCTTATGGTTATCTGAAGCGCATGGGACTTGAGCGCGGCGAGTATTACGTGCTGATCCTGTTCAGCATTGCCGGTATGATGCTGATGTCGCAGGCGACAGACCTGATCATCACCTTTCTGGCATTGGAGTTGCTTTCGATCCCGCTCTATGTGCTCGCGGCATTTGCTCTTGCGCACACTCAATCGGAAGAAGCAGGCATTAAGTACTTCCTGCTCGGGGCCTATGCTACCGGCTTTGTGGTCTATGGGATCGCGCTAACTTTCGGCGCGACCGGTACAACCTCTTTTGCCGGGATTGTTGCCGCTGTGGCTGGCGGAACTGCCTCTCCAACGCTGCTGTTGGTCGGCGCGGCGCTTATTCTGGTTGGTTTCGGCTTTAAAGTTGCGGTTGTTCCCTTCCATATGTGGACTCCGGATGTATATCAAGGCTCGCCTACCCCGGTAACCGCCTTTATGGCGGCTGGGGCCAAGGCAGCTGGCTTTGCGGCGCTTTTGCGAGTTTTTGCCACGGTTTTCCCGTCCCTGGCTGCGGATTTCATGCCTGTTCTGGCGACACTCTCGGCGCTGTCGATGATCGTTGGTAATATCACTGCAATTGCGCAAACTGATATCAAGCGTATGCTGGCCTACTCCAGTATTGCCCAGGCCGGATACATCTTGATGGCTTTTGTGCCTTTTGCGAATGAGAGTGTCCGCCTGGTCTCGGTATCTGCCGGGCTGTTCTATCTGGTTGCCTATACCATCACCAGCTTTGGCGCATGGGGTGTGGTCATTGCTTTGGAAAAAGTGGAAGGCAAGGGTCTGGCTATTGCAGATTATGCTGGCCTGGGAAAGAAATATCCTCTACTGGCTGCCGCGATGGCTGTTTTCATGTTTTCGCTAACCGGCCTGCCACCCACCCTCGGCCTGATCGGGAAAATTTACCTATTCCGCGCGGTCATGGAAGGCGGTCTTTACTGGCTGGCGCTGATTGGCGTAATTACCTCGCTGATCTCGGCTTTCTATTATCTGCGCGTGGTCGTAACCATGTACATGAAGGATGGCAACCCACAGGTAACGCGCGAAGCCTGGCTTGAAGTTACGATCGCTACCTGCGTGGCGCTGACGGTTGCGCTGAGCTTTCTGCCTCAATCCCTGTTTGCCTGGGCATCACAGGCTGTCCTGAAATTGTTTTAGACTCTGCTCAGAATTAAAAACATCCGGCGGCAGAAATTTTTCTGCCGCCGGATGTTTTGTTTATGCGGGTAATGTATATGTTAGAGCAAGCCAGCGGTTGTCACCGATTTCGCCCCAGCCACTTATTTCTCGGGTGACCTCGAAAATTTCCTCTTTTTTGGCCGAACCAATCACCGGGAAGCTCTCTCCGGGTCCGGAGCGCAGATTCAGGGAATCCTGGTTGACTTTGACCGTGCGCTCCAGGCGGAAACCAATCCCGGCTGTGGGAATGATCGCTCCGCGTTCCGGGTTGGGGAATTTCGGGTCATTCGCGACGTCTTTCCAGGCTTGCCAGAATATTTCCAGGGGATAGGCGTGCGCGTTGCCATCCTGCGGATTTGTGTACAATGGATCGTGTACGTAGATGTTTTTTACATCCAGGCCGACGACCACGACAAAATGCGGCCCTTCACTCGTTTGTTCTGTCAGCCCGGCAGCCTCCAATACCTTGTGATGCAGTGGCACGATGGGAGGTTTTCCCGCGGCCAGGATGGCGAAGAGATCCTGAACGGTCAGGTTGGCACGGAAATCTGTCAGCAAGCCGAGACCGCCCATCGCGTTGCGCATTTGGAGGACACTTAAGTACGGGTCGCCGGGTATCCCAAATTTTTCACAAAAGTCATCCGGGGTCATCTGGACATTGAAATAAGCCCCGAGCAGCATGATCGCCGAAGCTGCGCCGCTATCATTTGTGTTCAGCTCAGCGCCACTGCCTAGCTGGGAGACGTAAGGGACAGCCAGAAGGACAACTGGCTTGAAGGCTGTGTTCGAGGTATATTCATAAGATTGATTGGTATCGAGATTTTCTACTCTATAACGCATGGGTTTATTTCCTTGGGGTGAGGTGGGAACAGGCGCATGGTTTGCAAGTATTCTTATTATGCACGAAATTCGTGCTGTACACAACTCGGTATCTTGGTAGAATTATAAACTATGTTAAAAGCGCTCATATTTGATTTTGATGGTCTGATACTGGATACTGAAACGCCCGAATACGATGCGCTCAATGAGGCTTATTCGGCTTACGGGCACAAATTAGCCCTGACGACCTTTGGGCTGGCGGTCGGGTCACAATATAATCATGAATTCGAACCGGTGCAACACTTGCAAGCCTTAACCGGCCAATCCCTGGATGCAGAATCCTTCTGGGAAAATATTCACCGGCGCCGGTTGGAGATCATTGAGCAAACCCCAGTTTTGCCCGGGGTAGAGAATCTGATCAGGGAAGGGAAGGCTCGCGGTTTGAAGCTGGCCGTCGCCTCTAGTTCTCCGCATGCATGGGTGGATGGGCATCTGAAGCGCCATGACCTTTTCCGATATTTTGATGTGATCAAGTGTAAAGAAGATGTTCTCAAGATCAAACCTGCGCCGGATTTATTTCTGGCCGCATTGAAAGAACTGCGGGTCCGGGCGGATGAGGCGCTGATCTTTGAAGATTCTCTCAATGGCGTCATGGCCGCCTGCCGGGCCGGGATCCGGGTGGTTGCGATACCCAATCCGGTCACAGAGCACATGAACTTCACGGGGGAATTCCTGCGCCTTCGATCGCTGGCCGAGGTGTCACTGGATGACCTGGACAGGAAGCTATCCGCGAGAACACTGGCTTGATGCGCTCACCCAGCCGGCTTATTTGACCTTATTTGGCGAATTCGCCTGAGGCGTGAATTTCTTGCATGGCATGGTCGCCGTATAACTTGCGGTGAACCACGCTCAAGGCGCGCACCTGTTCTGAAGCATGGTACGACGACCTGACCAACGGGTTTGATTCCACCCATTTAAAACCGAGGCTGTAGCCATATTCGCGCAGCTCGGCAAATTCATCCATACTATAGTAACGCGTGATCGGATAGTGTTTCTTGCTTGGCTGCAGATACTGGCCGATGGTTAGAATATCGACACCCCAGCTGCGCTGGTCACGCATCACAGCCTTGACTTCATCTAATTCTTCGCCCAGGCCGACCATGATGCCCGATTTCGCGAGAACCTCGGGGTCAAGTTTTTTCGCGTTTGAAAGGGTGGCGGCAGCCCAATCGTAGTTATCCTGAGGTTGGATCTGTTTGAACAGGCGCGGAACAGTCTCCACATTGTGGTTGAGAATTTCCGGGCGTGCTTCCATGACAATTTTCAAGGCTTCAAGCGAACCTTTGAAGTCGGGGATGAGCACTTCGATTGAGCAGCCCGGGTGCAGTTCACGGATGCGGCGGATGACCATGGCAAAAATTGGCGCGCCGCCATCCCGGCGTTCGTCACGGTTGACAGAGGTGATGACAGCGTGTTTCAGATTCATCGACTTGACAGCTTGCGCCACTCGTTCCGGTTCCAGCCAGTCGAGCAGATTGGGTTTGCCATGTTTTATGTCGCAAAAAACGCAGGAACGCGTACATACGTCACCCAGCATAAGAAAGGTGGCGGTGCCAGAGCCCCAGCATTCGCCCATATTGGGGCACATCGCTTCTTCACAGACCGTATGCAGCGACTTCGCGCGCATGAGGGTCTGTAGATTTTCGAAGGTTTCACCTGAGGGCGCGCGGACTCTGATCCAATCAGGCCGGCGCAAGGGTGTGGTATTCAGTTGTTCAGGGGAAACACGATCACGGGTTGGGGTGGCGGTCATTGGCTGTCCTTTTTGACGATAAGTTCACATATTCTAACGCAGAAAGCGCCGGGTTTAGAACAATCCTTCAAGATATGCCTTCGTGCGTTCTTGCTGCGGATTTGTGAAGATAGCGTGGGCTGGACCGGCTTCGACAACCTCGCCAAGATACATGAAAATGGCATAATCTGCCAGGCGCTTGGCCTGGCGTAAGGTATGGGTCACGATAACGGTGGTGTACTGGCTTTTCAGTTCAAGTAGTTTTTTTTCAATATGCATGGATGAGATCGGATCGAGGGCTGAGGTGGGTTCGTCGCCCAGGATTACTTCAGGTTCAATGGCCAATCCGCGCGCCAGGCATAATCTCTGTTGTTGGCCGATCGACAGGCTGGTGGCTGGTTCGTGCAGGCGCTTCTTGACTTCATCCCATAAACCGGCTAATTCGAGATAATGTTTGACAGCTTCCTTGTAGGCCAGTTTACCATCTCGCATCTGGTGAATATGCAATCCATAAGCGACATTCTCGTAAATGGACATGGGCAGCGGAGCGGGGCGCTGGGCCAGCAGGCCAACACGTTTGCGCACTTCGGTCACGTCGACATCATTGGCATAAATATTTTGCTTGTCGACCAACACCTCGCCAGTGATGCGCGCGCCATCATTCAATTCTAAAAAGCGATTGAAGGTCTTGAGCAAGGTGGTCTTTCCGCAGCCGGATGGGCCCATGATCACCGTGATCTGCTGACGGGGAATTTCAATATTGACATTCAGTAGGGCCTGGGTCTTGCCATAATATGCATTTAAGTTGCGAACTTGAATATGTGCTTCCATATTTATTTCTCCAAATACTATTCCACCTGCCAGAAGCACCGCGACGAGGCTTTCTGCGCCAGGATTTTACTTCACGGTATATTTATTCAATCGTCCGGAAATCCAGCGCGAACTCAGGCTGATCACCAGAACAATAATGGTCAAAATGACTGCCGAGGCATACCCGCGCTGCTGCACTTGCGGGTAAGGGGTGCTTAATTGGAAGAAAACAGCCAGGGGCAGCGATGCGGTGGGCTGCATCAGCGAGGTCGGGATGCGGTCGGTGTACCCGGCGGTGAACAGAACCGAGGCGGCGTCCCCAATCCCACGCCCGAAGGCCAGCAAAATGGCGGTAATGATCCCAGGCAGCATCTGGCGGCTGACGACATGCAAGGCCACTTCCAGTTTGGTCGAGCCAAGCGCCAGGGCTGCGTGTTCGAGGTCCGAAGGCATGCGCCGGATGACTTCATCCATGGCGCGCACCATGATGGGTAGTTCAATCAGTCCCAGCACGATAATGCCGGCTAATAACGATGCGCGAATTCCCAGGGCCAGCATCAGAATAAACCCAAATGCGCCGTAGACAATCGAAGGAATGCCCCAGAGCACATCCAAAGATAGGCGCACATATCGGCCCCAACTGGATTTTCCGAGGTAAGTCTTTAGATACAGGGCGATAGGCAGGCTGAGCAGCAGGGCCAGCAATGTACCGCCACTGGCCAGGTACAGAGAGCCGATGATGGCGTTCAGCACGCCGCCTTCTTTGCCCATGTAAAAGCCGCCCTTAGGTGTTTTGCTGATCATATCCCAATTGAGGGCGGGTAAGCCTTTGCTGATGACCGTCCACAGGATCAGGCCCAGGCAGCCAGCGACGATAACAAAAGAGATCAGCATCAAAGCCTTGATAAACGCTTCAACCATGCGGCGTCTTTGCCAACGTTTTTTCATGCCTGTCTCCTTTCCAGCACCCGCTGGAGCACAATGGTGGACAGAATGTTGAAGATCAGGATCAAGATCAATAAGACCAGCGCGGCACACAGTAAGGCCGAATCATAGAGCGGGATGGACATCATATCGCCGTAATTATTGGCGATCAGCGCAGGCAGGGGATAAGCCGCGTCGAAGATGGAGTGCGGCACCTTGGGCACATTGCCAACGACCATCAAGACTGCGATGGTCTCACCCACGGCGCGAGAAGCCCCCAGGACGATGGCGGCGACGATACCCGGTAAGACGCGCGGAATAACGACGTAGCGAATGGTTTCCCATTGGGTAGCACCGATAGCCAACGAGGCGTGGCGCAGGTCGTTGGGGACCGTGCCAAAGACTTCATAAACCACCGAAATTACCAGAGGGGCAATCATTACCGCGAGGACAATCCCGGCCGAGAGAATGCTGAAACCGGTCGGCTGGTTAACGGCCAGAAAGGGAATAAAATTCAGCCACTGTTTTGAAAATGGGGCGACAACCTTGTCGACAAAAGGCACAATTGCCAGCAAGCCCCAAACGCCATAGACTACCGGCGGGATGGCTGCCAGCAGGTCAAGTACCGGCTTGGCAATCGAACGGGTCAAAGCGTGGGAGTACTCAGAAAGGTACAGGGCGACCAACAAACAGGGCGGCACAGCCAGGGCCACACCTACCGTCGTGACCCAAAACGTGCCGGTGATAAAAGGCCAAAAGCCAAATAAACCCGTGTTTGGTTTCCAAATGCTGCCCAGGAACAGGTCTTTGAGAGGATAACTACTTAAAATTGGCCACGAACGGGCCAGAAGCCCAAGCGTAATCGCCGCGATCAAGAAAAGCGGAAAGACCGTGATCACCAAAAAGGTTTTTTGAGCAGTCTTGTCGCGCCAGTTCCTGGCAACGGCAGAAGGCCGGCGTTGCCGGCCCTCTGTTTGGATATTTCCCGCGTTGGCGCCGGGACTATCTTGGATGTTTGCGGTAAATTTTTTATTTTTATGGTTCATTTAATCTTTGCCAAGGATTCGGCCTGTTGTTCGGGCGTCAATTGGACGTACCCGGCCTGGTCGAGGTACTGCTGCCCATCGGTTAAAATCCACTCGATGAACAATTTTACCAGACCTGTAGGCTTTCCCTTGGTAACAAGATTTTCGAAGCGGGCCGGAGGGGATGGGTATTTTCCGGATGAAACTGCGCTGACCGCTTCATTTTTGGTCTTGAAATACTCGCCAGCGTCGGCCTGGCCGTTTTTATCAACATCAATGGGCGGCACAGCCGCGCCAGCGATGATTCCGCCGCTGGTCAGATCAAAAACGCTGTTAAGGTTGCTGTAGCCAATCCCCAGGGCATCTTTGATCACGGTATCTACCATCGCAGGTTCGCCATTTACACCGATGCCCTGGATGTCGTCCTGGACTTTACCGCCGGAGAACTTGGCCCACATTTCCGCCGCGCCGGCAGAATCCGAGCGGGTGTAAACGTTAATTTCATCCTTGATTTCTGGTTTTCCAACCACTTCACCCCAGGTCTTGATCTCGCCGGTGATGAAAATCTTGTTGAAAGTATCCTGGCTGATGCCTTTGGCGACAATATCAGCCAATACCGGGTTGTTGGCGCTGACGATGGGGAAAACAGCATCCTTGGTGACAGCGACCCAATACGCGCCTTGAGAAGCTTCCTCATCTTTGATCGCGCGAGAAACCATGCCAATATCGACTGCGCCAGCGAGGGCATCGGTCATGCCTTTGCCTGCGCCGCCGCCCTGGACATCGAACTGAACATCAGGGTGCAGTTTGGTGAATTCATCTGCCCAAACGGTCATCATTGGATACAGCGCAAATGCGCCAGAAACGCCGATCGTGCCTTTGAGTTGTTCGCCGGTCGCGGAAGCGCCGGCAGACTCAGCTGGCGGGGCGACGGTTGCGCAGGCGCTTAAGAGCATGGAAGCTGCGGAAAGAATGGAAACGAGGATCAGGCATGTTTTGTTCATTTTTTTTCTCCAATTGAGTTGAGTATTATATAAAGTCTATTGCATAAGTAGACTATTCGGCCAAAAAAAACGCAGGATCAGTCTTTTTGCAAACTTGAAAGCCTACTAAGTCAATAGAGATTGTTTAGTTAGTTTACCAACACTTTTTGGATTTGTCAATATTCAACAGCTGAATATTAGATTATTAACCTGGGAATGGTTACTTGTTTACTTGACCACTGCCGCCCCTCACGGTAGAATAAACCCCGTCTGGGCGAGGCGCCAGGTTGAGCGAACAAGCCTTGTTCTTGCGGGTATAGCACATCGGTAGTGCGGCAGCCTTCCAAGCTGTTTAGACGGGTTCGACTCCCGTTACCCGCTCTGAAGCGGGAAGGTTGCAAGTTGAACGTTGGCGCTGCTCCACGACTTTCAACCTGCGACCTTTCGTTATCAATAGTATCCAGGGCCCGTGGCGCAGTGGTTAGCGCAGGGGACTCATAATCTCTTGGTCGCTGGTTCGACTCCAGCCGGGCCCAC
>CAZHWV010000077.1:0-19910 GCA_964536185.1 uncultured Anaerolinea sp.
GCGCTCCAACCCCTTACCAGTCGATGGCTTTCAGCTCCGCCTGAGGTGTTAAAGTCTTGGTATAAAAACAACTTATCTCGCTGGAGAGGCTGGGAAGTATTCGAAAGCATAGAAGTTCCGACGCTCGTTATTCGAGGCCATCGAGACCATATCTTCGAAAGCCAGCTTTTTGTGCGCGTGGCAAAATCAATACCCAACGCCGATGAGGTTGACATTGGCGCATCTGGGCACCTGGTTATGCTCGAACGGCATGAAGCTTTGAACCGTGCCATTGAACGCACGCTTGAAGGTGAGACAAAATCCTGGCGCGAGTCAGCTCCTACACGACCTGGAGCCAGCCGTGATACACTTCGCCAAGAACGTCCATGGCTAGCACATTACGAAAACGGTGTGCCGTACACGATTGGAGTGCCACGGGTTCCGCTTCACCACCTGTTGCGATCAGCGGTAAGACGTTTCCCCGGACGAGCCGCAATTGAATTTGAAGGCAGTACCCTTTCCTACCGACAACTTAATCGTGAAGTCAACAAATTTGCCAATGCCCTTTTTACGTTAGGGCTGGTCAAAGGCGCCAGGATTGCCCTGCTACTTCCAAACGTGCCCCAAATGATCATCGGTTTTTGGGGGACCCTTAAAGTCGGTGGAGTAGCTATCTTTTTGCCACCGATCGATCAAATCGAAGAGACGATTCGTCAAATAAAAGATGCTGATCCAATGGTTTTGGTGACAATTAATATGTGGTCCGGGCTGGCCCAACGCATCCTGACAGAGACAAATATTCCTCATCTCTTGCTTACCGACCAGGCAGAATATTTACCGCCAGTAAAAAAGCTGCTCTCCCATTGGCGTAATCGGGAATTAACCCTGCCTACTGCCTTGCATTGGAATCACATAATTAATTCTGAGAGTGCCAAATCCCCAACAGTGGTTGTTTTACCGGAAGATCTGGCGGTAATTCAGTATACAGGTGGAACAACTGCTGAAGCGAAAGGGGTGATGCTTTCCCACAAAAATATGGTTGCAAACGCCCTGCAGACTCGCCAGTGGATGCCAAACGCAAAGGAAGGACACGAGCGCTTTTTATGCGCCTTGCCCTTTTCGCACAGTTATGGACTAACGGCTTCACTCAATGTGCCAATAGCAGTCGGCGCGACGCTTATTTTAAAACCAACATTTATCGTCGAAAATATATTAACAGCAATCAAGAAATATCGTCCTACCATTTTTCCAGGTGTTCCAAATATGTATGTTGCTATCAATAATTTTCGCGGTGTGCGCGCCTACAAACTTTCATCGATCCGTGCATGTATAAGTGGCTCGGCATCATTACCCGTCGAAGTGCAAGAAACCTTTGAAAAACTGACTAAAGGCCGCTTGGTAGAGGGCTATGGTTTGACCGAAGCATCACCCATTACTCACGCAAATCCACTCGAAGGAATGCGTAAAGTTGGCAGCATTGGTATTCCACTTCCTTCAACAGAAGCGCGCATAGTTGACCTAAAGTCGCCAAATAAAGAAATGGGAATTGGACAGATTGGTGAACTCACAATCCGTGGTCCTCAAGTGATGATGGGATATTGGCACAATCCTGACGCCACGCACAAAACACTCACAGAGGACGGATGGCTACTGACAGGAGATGTTGCCGTACGCGATTCAGACGGTTACTTTCGTATCGTGGCTCGAAAGGCTGATATGTGGTATCCAGAAAAACCAGGTAGTCCTGCTTTTCCACGCGATGTTGAAGAAGTTCTGTATGAAATTCCACAAGTAAAAGAAGCGGCGGTAGTCGCTATTGCCGGTGTACCAATTGCATTTGTGATCGGCACCAAGGAACGACCTTCGAGCGATTCCATTCTAGCTTACTGTTCTCGCCGGTTACCGCCATCGATGATTCCACGTTTTGTAATATTTTTAGAAGATTTCCCACGCACTTTCATCGGAAAGGTTTTACGCCGCGAGTTGATCAAGCGCTATGAACAATCTCACCACAATTGATCTTGGTCTCAAAACCCCCAAGATTACCTGTTCTATCAATTCAAAGCATGATGGTTGCGGAGCCCCAGTAATTTTGATCCATGGGCTGGCTGCCTCATTATATGACTGGAACGATCTCATTCCAGAATTAAGCAAGGCGGGATATAGTACCTACGCCCTCGACATGCTCGGTCATGGGGAAAGTGGCAAACCAGATTGTCTTGAGGATTACAACATCGCTAATGTTTTTGCCACATTTAGTAGCTGGGTCGAAGGCCTACACCTAGATAAACCTCTGATACTTGTCGGACATTCTCTCGGCGGTTACATCGCTCTACAATACACGTTGCTACATCCTAGTCGCGTTTTTGCATTAGTATTGTGCGACCCTTTTTACAGCCTCAGCCAATTGCCCTTATTATTACGGATAAATTACCGCCACTCGCTCATAAACACATCTCTGTTAGCCTATATACCCGAATGGCTTATTCGCCGAATTGTCGACCTGACCAGCCTTTCCATCCGAAACGGATTCGAATTACCGGAAATAGTTAGGAAACAGACTGCAGCTGATTATAAACGTGCCAGACCTGAGATTTTTAATATCCTTTATTCACTCCAAGATTTGACTCCTCGCCTAGGTTCGATCACACAACCAACTTTAATCTTGTGGGGTTCGCGTGACCGAACCTTGGCACCTGTTTCCTTTAAAAAAATTTTACATGAAATGCCCAATTCGCGTGGCTCAGCCATCGCAAGCGCAGGTCATGTTCCGCATCAATCCCACGCCAATGACTTCAATCGACAAGTTTTAGCATTTCTCCAAGACATATGCGATTAGCTATATTACCAAGTACCAAGC
This sequence comes from uncultured Anaerolinea sp., assembly GCA_964536185.1. GTDB lineage: Bacteria > Chloroflexota > Anaerolineae > Anaerolineales > Villigracilaceae > UBA5195. The sequence goes on from CAZHWV010000077.1 coordinate 2,840, forward strand.
AGATTACCAATTAAAGATTTTGATCGATGTCCATTTATTATCATTCGTAATGCATTTACTTTGTATTAAATTCCCCGGCACATTCACAAAACCAGGATGATTGAAAACCCATCCTGAAAAAATACTTGACATCTATGCTACAATACAACTGCTGTTATTTGTTCGACAATCTAATGATAGGTTAAGGTAACCTTTATAATCGAATAAATATGGAATAATCCGTTTTATTGAGTTATGCGCGCTATTTACCTGTAGGCATATCACAGGCTGGGCTGCCTGACAATGATTTATCATAATCATTGATTTTTTTAACGGTCCATTTTGTGTAAAATTCTTATTTCCCCTTTGGTCGGAGGTGCCCCAAAATTTCTCTTGACAAAACCTAGCCGTAATGGACTGAAGTGTCGTGCTCTTATCATCGGCAACACCATTTCACACAAATCGGAGAAGAACAATGGCAGAAAAAAAGAAGACACGCGAAGAGCAAATCCAACAAGACACGCGCGATTTGCATAAAATGGGCTATGCCCAGCAATTGTTCCGTGAGATGGGTGGGTTCGCCAATTTTGCGATCTCATTTACCACGATTTCAATTCTGACTGGGGCAATGCTGTTATTTGGATATGGCCTCAAGTTTGCAGGCCCGGTTATTAATACAGTCGGTTGGCCGCTCGTAAGTATATTTGTTCTCATAATAGCCGCATCAATGGGTGAGATTGCTTCTGCATTTCCCACTGCCGGTGGCTTATATTATTGGGCTTCTCGGCTGGGTGGAGTGGGTTGGGGTTGGTTGACAGCCTGGATGAACATGATTGGTCAGATCACGATCACCGCAGGCATTGATATTGCCGCAGCAATGTATTTCGTTGGACTGCTCACTCGCACATTCGGTGTTCCGGCTGACCTGCCATTAGGTATTTTCGGCTGGACGCTGAACAGTTGGGGCTTTTACATCGTCGTGATGGTGGCAATCATGATCCCGCAAGTCCTGCTCAATATCTATGGTATCAAAACAACTGTGAAGTTGACCGATTTCAGCGTTTGGTGGCATATTGTCGGTGTTTTCATCATCGCCTTTGCCCTTTTCTTCATTGGCAAGACACATAACTCATGGGCTTTTGCCATGCAGGGAGTTACAACTGTTAACCCATTGGATGTTGCATCCGCAACATTCTCAGATGGGACGACAGGCCCTGCCCTGGTTATTGGCACTTTAGTTATTAAATCACCTTTTTTTGCGCTCTTCCCCAGTCTATTAAATATTTACAAAGCAGCACCGTATGCGTTTGTTTTTGTTCTGGCTTTCTTACAGGCCCAGTGGACCTATACAGGCTATGATGGCTCTGCCCACATGGCTGAAGAGACCATCATGGCCCGTCTGAATAGTGCTTGGGGTATCTTCCTGTCTGTAGCAGTATCATCTGTTGTTGGTTACCTCATGTTAATGGCATTTACATTTGCTATCCCTGATATCGCAGCAACGGCAAGCGATGCATATCCAGTTCTATATATTGCCTACCAAAATCTAAATGCTTTCTGGGCTGGCTTGATTGCTATCATCGTGTTCTTTGGTATGTGGCTGTGCGGTCTGGCATCCATCACATCCATGAGCCGTATGATCTTTGCCTTTGCTCGCGATAAGGGATTCCCAGGCTGGGAGTTCATGAAGCAGATTCACCCCAAATTACGGACCCCGGTAAATTCCATTATCGTTACCAGCATTTTGGCGGTCCTGATTTGCTTATACTCATCTGCGTATTTCGTAGTCACCTCGATCAGTACCATTACCTTGTACATTGCCTACAATATTCCGACTTTCCTTAATGTACGGAATAAAATAATGAAAAAAGGTGAATTTACTACGAAACAGAATGCGCCCTGGAATCTTGGCGCTTGGGGACCTGTGCTAAACATCATTGCTGTCATCTACACAGTGATCATCTGTATTATCTTTGTCCTGCCCCCAAACGAACTCGTTTTGTGGACAATGGTGGGACTTGCTATCCTGCTTGCTATCTATTGGTTTGGCTATGAACGTCATCGCTTCCATGGCCCAACTAAAGCGGAAGAAGCCGAACTGCGCAAAATTGAAGCCGAAATGGCGGCAGCCGCCAAGAGTGGCAATTAATTTACTAGACACATTGCTGTGCGGTATCTGCTCCAGGGATACCGCACAGCCAAATTGGCCGACAGCAACACTTAATTGTGTATCTTTGCTATAATGGCCTCAGATTATTATTTTTTTTAGCCCAATCTCGCTAACTGGCAGAGGAAGCATGAAATTAGCACTGGTTATTGGCTCCACAGTTGCCACAATGAAAGATGAAAACTTGAGCGGGCGAAAATTGCTCATCGTACGCGAAGCAGACACATCCGGAAAACCTACCGGCGTGCCTTTTGTCGCGGTAGACACTGTCAGTGCCGGTTCGGGGGACCTAGTGCTTGTTACTATGGGTTCGTCCGCCCGATATACCCAGATCACCCAAGAAACACCTGTGGACGCTGTCATCGTCGGTGTAATTGACTCTCTCGAAGAGAGCGGTAAAGTGACCTATAGAAAGAGTTAATTCACCGACCCCAAAGATTTTCTTTTTTGGGGTTATGAATTTATCATGGCAGATACTCGATCATTGCTCTCCGTCGGTCTCGACATTGGCACAACCACAACGCAAATTATCTTCTCACGGCTTAACCTTGCAGATGTGGCTCGACCAGGACAGATTCCTCGCATGGCCATTACTGGGCGTGAAGTAATTTATCAAAGCCCAATAATATTCACCCCTCTCGCTGATCGTGAGACAGTCGATGCAGCGAAATTAAACGAAATCGTCCGCTGCGAATATTCTTCGGCTGGCATTTCTCCTTCCCAGGTTGAAACTGGAGCAGTAATTATTACTGGAGAGACTGCCAAAAAGAAGAATGCTGATGAAATACTACGAGCGCTATCAGGCTTGGCTGGTGAATTTGTAGTCAGCGTGGCTGGACCGCACGTAGAAAGCCTGATTTCTGGACGAGGTGCCGGCGCAGCCCAGTATTCGCAAACACATTACACCACTGTCACAAATGTCGACATTGGTGGCGGAAGCGCGAATAGTGTTGTGTTTCGAAGTGGTAATTTTTTAGCCGCAGCTGCAATGAACTATGGCGGACGAATCATTGAAATTGAGCACGAGACAGGCAGGATCCGCCACATAGCAGAACCAGCCAAGTTTATACTATCAGATTGCAAACTTAATCTGAAGATTGGTGATACGCCCTCGCTTGCTGACTTGAGACTTTTCACGAGTCGCATGTCTGATATGACAGTTGAACTGGTTGAGGGCACAATTTCACCACTTGCTCAGAAATTGTATCTTACGTCGCCAACATCTGTTTCAGGCAAAGGTTCCGTATTAATGTTTTCCGGTGGAATTGGGCATTACTTCTATAATCCGGTGACAATTGATACAGTTAGTGACGCCACGATCCACGATGATGTCGGCCCTTTACTGGCTGAATCAATTCGTTTGCACCCTCTGCTGCAAGGCTATGAAGTGCTCGCCCCTGCCGAGACGTTACGCGCAACGGTACTGGGAGCCAGCACCCAAACGGTGACACTCTCAGGTTCAACCATTTGGGCCGAGAAAGATATTCTCCCGCTCAGAAATGTCCCGGTCATCCGACCTACGCTTGACGTAGACTTGAATCCAGAAAATGTCATGATGGCAATATCCGAAGCTGTCATCCGTTGGGATGTGGACATAAATACCGATAATTTTGCAGTAGCGCTAGAACTCTTTCGTTCCTTAGATTACACGGCCCTGCTGGAATTAGCTACTGGAATAAGCAATTATTCCAAAAGACTCCCGAAGGATAAACCCCTGATCGTTATCATAGAACGCGATTACGCCCAGGCATTAGGGCAAACAATCAAAGGGCTAACTCCTTCGCGGTCACTTTTGGTGATTGATCAAGTTGGTTTACTGGAAGGCGATTATATTGATGTTGGCAAACCACTGATGGACGGCCGGGTCGTACCGTTGAGTGTAAAGACATTGGTTTTTTATAACTAACATTTTATTTTTTAGATCCTAGCCTTTTTTTCTGATCTTCAATCAGCAACAAACACAGATATCTCAGCTTACTTTGTGAACTGATAATAAAGCAAAATATTTATTTCGCAGACAGAAAAGCAAAAATTGTGTCGAATACAGTGAAAACAAATCATAAGCCGGATACAATTGCTAAATCCCGTATATCTACGGGAATTTTGAAGCAAGGAGACCTTCATGCTCCTACGAACTAAACTGCACGGTAAAACTTACGAATTTCCTGATATCCGAATTTTGATGGGCAAAGCCAATGAGGAAAAATCTGGCGATCGTCTGGCGGGTGTTTCCGCTGAGACTGCAGCAGAGCGTATTGCAGCCCGACTTGTATTAGCCGAGGTACCGTTATGTGTACTACGCGAAACACCTGCGGTACCTTATGACCAGGATGAAGTTACTCGTGTCATTCAGGATGCAGTAAACGAAACTATTTATGCTGAAATAAAAAATTGGAAGGTTGGCGAGTTCCGAGAGTGGCTTCTGGCTGACTCAACCAACACTGAAATGATACGCCGAATATCGGCCGGACTGACCGCCGAGATGATTTCAGCAGTTACCAAACTGATGTCAAACCTCGACCTTATGTATGGGGCGAGCAAGATGCGGGTTATAGCTCATTGCAACAATACCATTGGCGCGCCAGCAACTCTATCCAGTCGCTTACAACCCAACCACCCCACCGACTCTCCAGAAGGCATTCGTGCAGAAATTTACGAAGGGCTGTCTTACGGTTCAGGCGATTCCGTCATTGGGATCAACCCGGTTGACGATTCATATTCATCTGTGGCTCGCCTTTTAGACATGACCTATAACGTGATTAAGGCATGGAACATACCCACCCAAAATTGTGTACTTGCTCATGTTACAACCCAAATGAAGTGTATGCAATCGGGATCGCCTGTTGGGCTGGTCTTCCAATCCTTATCCGGCTCACAAAAAGGCAATGACTCATTCGGAATCTCGGTCGGAATGCTTGACGAGGCCTACGCCCTGGCAAAGAAATACTGTTTTCCAACTGGTCCCAATTTCATGTACTTTGAAACTGGTCAGGGTTCTGCGCTTTCAGCCGAGGCCCATAACGGTTGGGATCAATTAACTCTTGAAGCGCGTAATTATGGACTCGCCAAACGCTGGAATCCGTTTCAGGTCAACACAGTTGTCGGTTTCATCGGCCCCGAATATCTTTACGACGCACGCCAAATTCAGCGAGCAGGCTTGGAAGACCATTTTATGGGCAAATTGACGGGTATCCCGATGGGCGTTGATGCCTGTTACACAAATCACGCTCGCGCTGACCAAAACGCCATCGAAAATCTGGCCGTTATGCTCATGGCATCTGGATGCAACTATTTTATGGGGGTACCCATGGGCGATGACTCCATGCTCTCTTACCAGTGTACATCCTTTCATGATGCGCCGACCCTACGCCAGTTATTCAAAGCCCGCCCCGCCGTCGAATTTGAAAACTGGATGGTTGACCTTGGATTGATGAAAGATGGCATCCTTACGGAAAAAGCTGGCGACCCAACCTTTTTCCTAAAGCACTAATTTGCACATTGCAAAACCCAACTGCTCTTAGTAAAAGTATTTTGGAGATGGAAAATGGATGACACTAAACTGAATGAAATTGTGGAAGCCGTTGTCCGGCAGTTAGTTGCCGCCGGAGCCGTCTCTGGCACCCAACCATCCGCGATCCCGGCTTTGTCAAACCAACCAAACTCGGGAACATCTGCCCTTCCGGTGGTTCAGCAAGCTTCTCAGCTTTCAGAAAATAAAACCGTCCCATCGACTACCAAAATCGAACTAACAATTGATCTCCCAGATCCAACTAGCCATGACTTGCGCTACAAACCTCGAATTAATAACCCAAAGGACCCATCTGCGCTAAAAGAACTCATCATCTCTACTTCTGCACGTATTGGAGTAGGGCGCGCAGGACCGCGCTACAATACAGCATCGCTACTATTATTCCAGGGTGATCACGCAATCACGCAAGATGCGCTTTACCGCGACATTGAATTAAAATTATTGGATGAATTTGGTTTATTCACCGTTCAAACTAATATTACCGGAGGAAAAGAACAATTTCTCCTGCGGCCAGATCTTGGTCGCCAATTGAATGATGATGCTAAGCGCACGATAGCTGAAAAATGCATAAAAAATCCCAATGTCCAGCTTGTCATTGGGGACGGATTGAGCGCTGCAGCCATTGAAGCAAATTTGCGCCAAATATTCCCCGTCATCAAGCAGGGTGTACAAGCAGCTGGTTTGACTTTTGGGACTCCATTCCACGTAAAATACTGCCGGGTTGGAGTTATGAACGATATTGGCGAGGCCATCAAGCCAGATGTTCTAATCTTATTGATTGGAGAACGCCCTGGGCTTGGCCGTGCTGAAAGCATGAGTGCTTATATGGGTTACAAACCCAAACCCGGTGAAAGTGATGCGGATCGGGATGTGGTATGTAATATTTTCGAAAATGGCGGAACCAATCCACTCGAAGCCGGTGCCTTTGTTGTCCAAATTGCACAAAAAATGCGTCAACATCAGGCTTCTGGTGTAAAGTTAAAAATAGTGACGGCATAACTAAGAGAGAACCAAAAGGAGATGCATATGGGCGTCCTTGACCCAATTTTCGCAACCCCACTGTCGGTGCGACTCATTCCGAATGTCGATCCGAATTTCGCTGAGCAGTTAAAGTTAAGGCCAGACCAGCATTCTATCGGGCTGATTACCGCAGACAATGATGATGCGACCTACGTTTCAATCGACGAGGCTACAAAAATGGCCGATGTCGAGGTAGTGTATGCCCATTCTTTCTACGCCGGCGCTGCACATGCTTCTGGCTTACTATCGGGCGAAATAATGGCAATTATTGCGGGACCAAACCCTTCGGAAGTACGAGCTGGACTTAATGCAGCCTTGAACTATATGAAAAATGAGGCTATTTGGTATTCTGCTAATGACAACGCATCAATAGCCTTTTTCCCACACCTGATTTCGCGTACAGGTTCCTACCTCTCTAAAGTTTGTAACATCCCACTTGGCGCACCCATAGCATATTTGATTGCGCCTCCAATGGAAGGGTTGGTTGCCTTGGACGCAGCGCTCAAAGCTTCGGCAACAACAATTGCTTCTCTTACCATGCCGCCATCTGAGACGAACTACATGGGTGTAATGCTCACCGGTGACCAGCCCGCCTGTAAGGCTGCTACAATAGCCTTTCGTGAAATGGTACTTGAAATTGCGCGCGACCCATTCAAGTATTAAAGGGAAAAGTTTATGCCTGAAATCGATATTGACCTGCTTTCCATCCAAGAAGCTCGCACCCTTGCTACTGCAGCCCGAGATGCTCAAAAATTATTCATCCATGCTTCCCAGGCTGAGGTCGATAGAATATGTCAAGCAATGTCAGAAGCTGCATTTGCAGCATCTGAACGCTTGGGACGCATGGCAGCTGAAGAAACTGGCTACGGCGTACCTGAACACAAAACCCTAAAAAACATCCTCTCTTCTAAAATTCTGTGGGAAGCAATTAAAGACATTCCAACTGTCGGCATTATTCGCCAGGATTTGAAAAGAAAAATTTACGATATTGCTTGGCCAATGGGTGTTGTTGCCGCGCTAACTCCCAGCACAAATCCCACATCAACCACAATGTATAAAATTTTGATTTCGGTCAAAGCGCGTAATGGCATTGTAATTGCTCCGCATCCCTTTGCAGCTAAATGTTGTGTTGAAACGACCCGTTTGATGGCAGAAGCGGGAGAACGCGCTGGAATGCCCAAGGGACTCATCTCATGCATGACCAGAGTCAGCCTGGCGGGTACGCAAGAATTGATGAAGCATAAATATATCGCCGTTATACTCGCCACCGGTGGCTCAGACATGGTTCGAGCGGCTCACTCTGTTGGCAAACCTGCTTACGGCGTTGGCCCTGGCAATGTTCCCGTTTACGTAGATCGTTCTGCTGACTTGAAAAGGGCTGCAAAATACATCGTCGCATCAAAGGCCTTTGATCACTCCGTCATTTGCGCCACCGAACAAGCCGTTATCGCTGACCGGCCGATTGCTGCGCAATTGGAAGAATTAATGAAGGCCGAAGGCGCATTTTTCGTTAATGACGAACAAGCCCAGGCCCTCGCCAGAATTCTATTTTCCGGGCACATCCCAAATCCTAAATCGGTCGGAAAGAGTCCGCAACAACTGGCACGAATGTGCGGAATTAGTATACCGGCTACAGCGAGAATTCTTGTCGCTAAATTAAATGATGTCGGACCGAGCGAACCTCTTTCAGGCGAGAAGTTGACAACCGTCCTTGGTTGGTATGAGGCAGATGGTTGGGAAGCCGGTTGTGAACGTAGTCTCGAACTGATTGATTACGGCGGACGCGGACACTCCCTGGTTATCCATGCTCAGGATGAAAAAATAATCACGCAGTTTGGCTTGGAAAAACCTGTATTTCGCATTCTAGTCAATACCTTAGGTACCTTGGGCGCTACTGGATACACGACGGGAGTGATGCCGTCAATGACTCTAGGTTCAGGTGGCGTTGGTGGGGCAATTACAGGAGATAATATTACGGTACACCATTTATATAATATCAAGCGCCTCGCCTATGAAATTACCCCACCGCCTGATGCTGCAATGCGACCTGGATCCACGGATGATCCATCCCAATTAAGCGGTGAAGCCATTGCAGCGCCCAGCCCAATCGGCGCTGCAGATAACCAAATCGAAGAAATTGTCCGCCGTGTGTTAGCGGAACTCAAAAAGTAGATTTCGGAATAAATAATCTTCCGTTTCTAGTCACCCAATTATGTAATAAGGAGAGATAAGCCATGCCAGTAGACGTTTCCATGATTGCTCTCGGAATGGTCGAGACCAAAGGTTTAATCGGATCTATTGAAGCCGCGGATGCGATGGTCAAAGCCGCCAATGTAACCCTAATCGGCAGTGAATATGTCGGTGGTGGGTTTGTAACTGTAATGGTTCGTGGCGATGTAGGCGCCGTGAAAGCCGCAACAGATGCTGGCGCCGCTGCTGCTAAGCGAGTTGGCGAATTAGTGTCGGTACACGTCATACCTCGCCCCCACGCTGATGTGGAGATGATTTTACCTTCACAAACAAAGGGATCTTTCGGCGGCAAATCCGGCAAGTAACTTTGCTTTATCTGGTTAACTCAACCATCCCATCAAGGATGGCGATTAAGCATGGATGAGTCATGCCGAGACAACTATTTACTGCAGCTGATATTCGCCACGCCGCACGCGAGCTGAAATTTGATTTTCTAGTGCTCGGCCCGGATGATATTGTCACGCCGGAAGCCGTGGATGTTGCGCGCGAAATAGGCGTCCGGCTGGTGCGGGAAAATCCGCCCAGTTTGACGCCCATTTGCGATGCCCAAAAAGCCCCTGAGCAGACCTCCTTGCCAATGCATCTGCCTCCTTTGAAGATGGTATTCGGTAACGGAGTAATCATGGATCCTTTTGGTGAAGGGCTGGCCACACCCGGGACAAATGTCCGTCTTAAAGACGTTATTACTTCCGTTGATGGGTCAACTATGGCCGCTGGATATATGGCCCTTGAAAAAGGCGAATTTCCGTGGACATTGACTTACGACGAAATCGATATCGTTCTTGATGGTGAACTTATCATTACACGCAATAATACGGCGGTACACGGAAAACCAGGAGATGTGATATTCATTCCAAAAGGGTCTAACATAACCTTTGGTACGCCTAACATGACGCGCTTTATTTATGTTGCCTTTCCAGCGAATTGGAATGAACAAACATGACAGTCATCACCGAAAGTGAGCTACGCGAAATTTGGAAAAATGGTCGCGGGCAACTCCCGCCATTTCCTGTTGATACACGATTCTCAGCCTCAGCACAGGATTTCATTAAGTCTCAGCGTATCGAGATAAGATTTTCTCCTGATTTGCATGTCCAGACAAATCAAAATACAAACTCGATCTTAGCACCGTCAGCAAGTTGGGATAAACGCGGGTCATTTCCGGTAGTTTTAAATGGGCCTATTCCAGTTTGCCACGAATGCGGACAATCGCTGAGCACCAAGCCAGAACACATGACTCAAATTGATGCGAGTCATTTTGGCCCGAAAACAAGTCCGAGGCTGGTATTTCGAGGACGAGTGGATAGCCTGCACGCGCTGGTCATGTTAACCGCATCCACCGCCAGGCGCTTCGAGCTTCCTGAACTGGGGCAGTACCTTGACTCGCTGGCAGCATACTGCAGAGAGATCATGAGCGCAGAATATCATTTGCGTCCGGTCTGCTCATTATCTCTTATGGGTAAAAATGAAGACCAGCTGCACGACATTTCTCACTGGCCAGATAGACACCTGGGTATTCCACATCTTGTCCCAAGCCCACATGATCATGAGATTTTGCACTGGCTAAACTTGTTACGAACGCAGTGCCGCGAGGTTGAAGTTGTAGTACTTCAAGCATTTCCGCCGACCGACACCGATCAATCTAGTATCGGTAACAGCCTTGGGCATGCCTTGAATCGGCTTTCATCAGCAATTTATGTATTGGAGTTATACTTCCAAGCTGGCAAATTAAGCTGGAAGATAGCCGGATAAATCTTTTATTAATCGACGCGAAGTGGACATCGAAGTATCAATGAACCCGATCCTGACTGAAATTATCACCAGAACTGACGATGTAATGAACGGGCGCACAATCAGTTGGCATCCGGATCCTGAGATGATTTCGCCACTAGGCGAATATCGCGGAAAACTTCACATTGGTGTGGATTTAGGCACAGCATATACTGTTTTAATTGTGCTGGATGAGAGCTATCAGCCAATTGCCGGAGTTTATCAATTCGCTCAGATTGTCCGAGATGGGTTGGTCGTGGATTTTGTTGGCGCCGTATCACTTTTGCGGCGGATGAAACAAAAAATTGAAACCGAACTCGGCTTCGAGTTAAAATCTGCTGCGTCATCCTTCCCTCCAGGCGTAGCTCAGACCGAGGTTCGCGCTACGGCAAATGTCCTTCAGGCTGCCGGATTGGACTGCACGGGTTTGATTGATGAGCCCACAGCGGCCAATAACGTTCTGCAAATTGACGATGGAGCGATTGTCGATGTTGGTGGTGGTACAACTGGTATTGCCGTAATAAAAAATGGTAAGGTAGTTTATACTGCTGACGAACCAACCGGTGGAACTCATTTTTCGCTCGTCATCGCTGGCGCTAAAAATATCTCGTTTGAACAAGCTGAAGAACTTAAGAAGGATTCTAAAGAGCAGTCCTTTCTATTTCCTGTCGTAAGGCCTGTAATGGAAAAAGTAGGTAATATTATTCTCCGACATGTAACAGGACATCAAGTAAAAAAACTCTACCTTGTCGGAGGAACCTGTGCATACCCCGGCATGGATAAGGTTGTTCAGGAATATACCGGCATCGAAACGCTTATCCCCGGCAGTCCGCTCTTCATCACCCCTCTGGGGATTGCAATGCACAATTAAAAAAGGAGTTCTACCAATGGGCGATCAATTTTCTTTACGCTGTTATTCATACATAGACCGAATGCAACCTCAATATGCTGCCTTCGTTGGCACTGTAACGCAAGGTGACCTACCAACCGAAGGAATGGCGGCTCTCTACATCGAGGTTGCTCCAGGGAATGAAGTCTTTAGACTAGTAGATATTGCTGTCAAAGCCACAGAAGCAAAACCTGGAGCCCAAATTGTGGAACGTGAATTTGGTATGTTCGAGGTGCACTCCAGGTCTCAATCTGAAGTGATCGAAGCCGGACGAATAGTCCTTGACCGGATCGGTCTTAAGATTGAGGATAGGGTCAAGCCCGAACTTGCATCGGTACAAATCATTACCAACGTTGATCCATATCAAGCGCAGTTGCTTAACCGCTTCAGGCGGGGTAGTATGCTTGTGCCTGGCGAAACCATGTTAGTTTTGGAATGCGCCCCCGCCGCATACATAAATTTTGCGCTGAATGAAGCCGAAAAAGGCTCTAGCATCAAAGTGCTGCATGTTTCATCGGTAGGACGCTTCGGTCGTATGTGGCTCTCAGGCTCTGAATCTGAAATTATCACAGCTCGCAATGCTGCGGTTTCAGCTATTGAAAATTTAGAAGGTCGCGTCAGCAAATAACGGCTTACCAAAGAAACCGTGAGGTGCAATATGCCTAAAGTCTTCTATACTGAACGTGATATTGACGATCTCCATGCGCGCGGTGTGATTAGTCTTGATGTCGACGAGAATGTTGTATTGACCGATCTTGCGCGTGAGCGCATGTTTAAGTATAGCATCACTCCAAACCGGATTAAACAGAACAACCATCCTGAAGACAATCCACAAGAAGTACTTATTCACCGGATTAAAGCCGCTGTAATCGCACGATTAAATGGGCAAATTGACCCAGTCCTATTAGATACTGTGATCCGTAGAGTAATAATCGACATGAAATAACCCATTTATTTCACCAGGCTCTGCTCCTTGCCAATTTGGGTAATTACCAGAATTTTTCCTTGACTTTGTAGTGCATGCGTATTATAATGATAATCTTGTACAAAACGGCGCGGGGTAGAGCAGTGGCAGCTCGTCGGGCTCATAACCCGGAGGTCGCAGGTTCGAGTCCTGTCCCCGCAACTCAACATGAACCATAGCTCTTCGGGCTATGGTTTTTTGTTTAGCCCGACGATGGTAGGTTGGCGTAACCCTGAAATTGGAGGATTTTGTCATGAACCTACGATCGTCGGGCTTGTTGTAACTCAGTAAAGCCATTGGTGGCTTCGTCAGTTACAAAACTGCCGAAGGATTGTCAGATAGCACGATCGCTTCGTATAAGACGCACTTGATCCAATGGTTGGAATTCCAGGGGGACAAAAACATCGGTATAATTAAATCCGGTGAAATTACGACGTATCTTGCCTGGTTGCATACTGACTACGTTCCAAAAAGATTGAGCGGGAACAAACAACCGCTTTCTCCAAAGACACTGCGGAACATCTGGTGACTCTATCTACTCTTTTTAACTGGGCCAGCAAAGAACTGAACATTGCGAGCCTATTGAAAAACGTGCCGTCACCTCGGTTCAAAATTCCACCTGTAGAGCCTTGTACCCAGATCGAAGTCCAGGCCATGCTCAAGGTTTGTCTTTTCTCGAAGGATGTTCAGCCCAGCAACCGGAAAAACTTTGTGATGCGTCTGCCATACGGACACCGTGATCAGGCCATTATTCTGGTTTTACTTGATACCGGGTTGAGGGCGATGGAGCTTTGCTCACTGAAAATTGGCCGCGTTGAGCCCAAAACTGGCAAGGTGGAAATCAAGCATGGGGCATCTGGAGGCGCTAAGGGTGGTAAGGGTCGCACCGTTTATCTGGGAAAGGCAGCTCGGCGATCCCTGTGGCGGTACCTGGTTGATCGGGAAGATGGCGATGATACGACTGCCTACATGTTTGCATCAAAAAATGATCGCCCGTTTAACCCAAGTTCGCTCCGCCAACTGATTCAAGGCATCGCAGATCGCGCAGCTGTGAAAAATGCATACCCCCACAAATTTCGTCATACCTTCACCTATTTACGTTCTGGAGGGGATGTGTTTACCCTGCAATCCATTCTCGGGCATAGCACACTGGACATGGTTCGCCGTTATGCAAAAAGGCTAGGCGCTATTTTGTGGGCTTTGGATAAATGAATTTCCATCGACCAAAGCAGCAGATGACGGAGGTAGAAAGATATCGTTCCGATGATTTTGATGTAACTCTCTCGGAGAGATTTCTCAAAAATTTCTGGATTAGTAGATAGTTGTCTCGGCTAATCGTATGTTCCATGCCGCGCTCCTCTGTTGATGGTATTACCGCAGGGGATTTTGACAGATAACCAGCGCAATCCCAACGCAATTGGAGCTTGTTCGGCCTGGTGCTCGTTATTTCTCATGTGCTTATCGCACAAGATACCACTTTTCAGATTGGGAAAACACATTCTTGGCACAGCCAGGCGGCTTTCCGATCACACTCCTCTGCACGAAAAATTTACTGGATTTCAATCAAAGTACGAGATCAACATCTTCTTTTTCATTCTTTATTGGATATGCTTGCCAATTGTCACCCATCGCACTATACTAAAAGCATGGATTCATCCCATCTGTACCAACAAATCGTAGAATCGGTTCGCAATGATATCCTGTCCGGTGCTTTGAAGCCTGGGACAGCCTTACCGTCCATGCGCAAGATGACCGAACAATGGAACTGCACCACCGGTACCATTATGCGCGCTTACCAGGAACTGGCCCGCCTTGGGTTTGTGCTTAGTCACGTAGGTCAGGGGACAAAGGTGGTGGATCAACTGCCGGAACAGAACCAGACACCCATACGGCGGGCTGCACTGTTCAACCGTACAGAAGCGTTTCTGTTGGAAACCATGACGGCTGGTTATACACCAGACGAAGTAGAGCAATCCCTGCGCGTTGCTCTGGATCGTTGGCGGACTTTTTCCAGTGAACCGGAGCAGACTACGCTTAAAGTTTTGCGATTCGTAGGCAGCCATGATCCAGCAATGGCGTTGATTGCTGCTCATTACCATGAAGTGACCGCCGGTTACAGCCTGCAGTTGTCTTTCACCGGTAGCCTGGGCGGACTGATCGCCCTGGCCGAGAAAAAGGCCGAACTGGCAGGTTGTCACTTGTGGGATGAGAATACCGATACGTATAATGAACCTTTTGTGCTTAAATTATTACCTGGGCAAAAGGTGGCGCTGCTATGCCTGGCGCATCGCCGCGTAGGCTTGATCCTTGCGCCCGGGAACCCGCTTAAGGTGAGCGGATTAAAGGATCTGGTGTGGCCGGGAATCCGTTTTGTAAACCGGCAGCAAGGCTCTGGAACACGGGTCTGGTTAGATGCGCAGCTTCATCGCGCAGGGATCGAGCCGGAGAGTATTTCCGGCTATCAAGATGAAAAAATGACCCATTCCGAAGTGGCGCGTGCCATCAGTAAGGGTCAGGTAGATGTTGGACTGGGCGTGGAAACTGCCGCGCTGTCTTTCGGTCTCGATTTTATATTATTGGCGACCGAACGGTATGACCTGGTCATTCCGTCCGATAAATGGGAATTGGAATCAGTCCAGGCGCTCAAGGGCTGGTTGGATACAACTCAGGCGAAAGCAGCAATCGATAACCTCGGCGGTTACGATACAACCGCTACTGGCGTCGTCACGTGGGTCTCTTGAGTTTTTGGTAAATCTTCCCGTGCTGGTTCCGGGATTATCCCGTGTTTTGCCGTGATCATCTCTGCCAGAATAGATAAAGCGATTTCATCCGGAAGGATGGCACCCAAATTAATCCCAATCGGAGCGCGCAGCCGGTATAATTGTTCTTCGGTCACACCTAATTCCCTGAGCGCAGCAAAGCGCTGGGGAATTTTTTTGCGTGCGCCAAGCACACCCACATAACGCGCCAGGCTGGCCAGAGCCACTGCCAGTGCAGGGTTATCCAGTTTTTCATCGTGGCTGAGTACGGCGATATACGTCCCTTCATCCGGATGCAGTTTTTCCAGGGCAGTGGAAGGCCATTCGATGATCAATTCATCCACATGGGGGAAACGCTCGCGGGTGGCAAAGGCTTCGCGCGGATCAATCACAATCGTATAATAGCCCATTGCCTTTGCCAATGTAACCAACGGGATGGCAATGTGCACCGCCCCGACCACCACCATGCGCGCAGCCGGCGCAAACACATCCACGAACACATCCATTTGCTGGTTCGCTATTTCAAATGAAGTCCAGGTTGTTTCCTGGATGGCGATTTGCTTTTGCATCCAGTCGCAGGTCTGGGCATCGGCCGTGGCGCTGCCCAGACTGCCCAGTTTTCGACCGTCCGGCCAGAGCATCAATTTGCCACCCAGGCCAGGCCCGGAAATGACTGTTGCCACTGCGGCGAGCTGGTTCTCATCCAGGCAGGTTTTCAGAGCCGGGTAAATTTCTCGCCAGCCTGGCGAATCCAAGGTCTCTACAAACACATCCAGAGTGCCGCCACAACTCAGTCCCACTTCCCAGGGTGTTTCTTCGCTTGGCACGCCGTAATGCAGCAGCTTAGGTTGGCCGTTTTTGATCACAGCCTGGGCCTCTTCATAAACGACTCCCTCGATGCATCCTCCCGTCACCGACCCGGCAATTTCCGGGATAGCCCCGGTTTCAGAATGGGGTCGAGTGGTTGTCATGGCCATTTTAGCGCCTAACGGACGCAGCGATGAACCATCTCGTTTGACATTTGTCGCAATGGCAATTTGCTTGCCTTCTTTGCGCCAGGCTTCAATTTCTGCAAAAACTTCACGCATGTTGACCTCGCTTGTCTAAAATAACTCTTTTCAATATGCTGCCGGGCTCTTCGAGATTGTGGTGGCAGTGTATAGTTGCTTCAATATTTTTTATACCAGGAATAGTTCTGAGTGCCTGTTGGATCAGATATGTAGAATTTATTTCGGTGAGCATCTGTGCATCGATGGTTACAGATTCCTTCCCATTTTCACCTGTCACAATTACCGAGAAATTCAGCATCCCGGGGATGGGGAACAAGGCTTCATCAAAGTCGGGCAGCCTGAGTACATCATTTTCCACCGGAACGAACCCCGCAAAGCGACCGCGCACACATTCCAGGGTCCTCAACACAGTCCCGCACAGGCAATCACCGGGGATGAAACGGCTGCGATCCCCCATGCGGTAACGAATGAGCGGCATGCCACGTCGGGTAAGCGTGGTAAAGACAACTTCGCCGTGTTCGCCATCAGGAGCGGGGTCGCCAGTTAGCGGGTTTACCACTTCAAAATAAAGGTCAGCTTCGCGCAAGTGATAGCCGCGGTGTGCTGAGCATTCCACTCCACCACCCAGTCCCATCTCGGTGGCGGCGGAATGGTTGAAAACCTCGCAGCCCCAGGTTTGCTCCAATATTATCACGATGGCTAGCGGAAGATAGTCAGCGGAAACTCGCACGCTG
>CAZHWV010000078.1:0-19818 GCA_964536185.1 uncultured Anaerolinea sp.
CAGTTTTTTTATTTACCACTCACTCTTAAATAGCCCGGTGGATTCAGGGTACGATCCCGGCGCAGGCCGCCCCGTCTTTTGGCGCGGTGGTCGTTTCTTTTTTCCAGACCTGCAGATCCAGGCTGATGATGCAGATGACGCTTCCGGTTTGGGTCGGGTTGGCAGCTGTCAGGTAGACTGCCGTGCCGATGGGAATCTGGACCGTGCGCTGCCAGGGTGTTGTCACCGTCGTCGCCTTGGGGATTTTCAGGCTGCCGGCGTCCAGGGTGATGATCGAAAAACCTCCAGAGGTTTCCACGCGAAAGGTAACGCTGCGGCTATCGACCACGGGGTTTAACGAGATTAAATAAAGTATCACAGCAATGATGGCTGCGGTCAAAACGAAGACAAAAACCAACTGCAGGATGATCTTCGGGCCATTTGAAAGTTGAGTAGACATGTCTCTCTCCTACTATTTAAAATGGCTGTTCAAGGGATAACCCCGGCGCAGGCCACCCCGTCTTTGGGGGCGTCGGTTGATTCTTGCTGCCAGGCTTCTTTATCGTAACTGATTGTGCAGGTTAAAATTCCGGTTCGGGTCGGGTTCGAAGCCGTTAGATAAACTGCTTCGCCACTCGGAACCTGGACCGTGCGCTGCCAGGGCGTGGAGACGGTTGTCGACTTGGGGATGGAAACACTCCCGGCGTCCAGGGTGATGATCGAAAAGCCTCCCGAGGCTTCCACCCGAAACGTAACGCTGCGGGTGACGGCCTCAGGTTTTGTCGCGCGCGCAGTAATAACAAAAACGACCACGGCAACACCGAGCGCCAATAGAAAAAATAGCTGCAGAACAGTTTTCCAACGATCCGGGATACGGCTAAGCATATAACTCCAACATTCAATACGTTCTTGAGACGCTCAGGCTCAGCCTGGTTTACGAGTCAAGATGATATTCATCATACCCCGTATTCTCTTTTTTGGCAGTAAAAAGACCATAAATTGCCGGGCTAGCTCCGCACGAACGGCTGGCGGGTGTAAGCATGGCGGTGAGGTCTTGAAAATCGGGGAAATCAAGGTTAAGTTCCAAAGGAAACTATCCAGGTCTTCTTTGGATTTTTTACAGCTTTTTTATTATGGAAAATGGCAGGGGTGGGTATACTACGAGAATGAATTTATCGAAGAATATGAGACCGATCGAAAAGGGAAATCGATGAGTAAGCGCAGCGCCAAACCTTCAACTCAACCGGCAGCCAGCCTTAAGGCGCGGGTACCGGTGAAATCAGAGACTGTGGCGCAGCACGATGAAGTCATCGTGGTCAACACCGATAGCCGGGAAGCGCCGCAGCCAGGGGATGGCCTGATTGCCTCGCGGAAGAATAAAGTTACTGCATTGCTGGGCGACAAAGCCCAACAGGTGAGTATTTTATTATTGAGCTATAACCGCCTGGAAAAAACAAAAAATAGCCTCGAGAGCCTGTTAAAATATACTGCTGATATCGACTTTGAACTCGTGCTGGTCGACAACGGGTCAACCGATGGCACCCTGGATTATTTTAAATCCATCGATTATGCCAATAAAAAAGTCATCAGGGTGACAAAGAATTTGGGCACCTATGACCTTACCTGGGATCAACTCAGCGGCAGATACCTGGTTGGCATCCCGAATGATGTTTATGTTACCAAGAATTGGCTCACCAATTTACTTACATGCGCCATGAGCGATGACCGGATTGGCATGGTTGTGCCGGTTTCTTCCAACGTGAGTAATTATCAAAACCTTGATTTGCACTTCAACACGCTTGAAGAAATGTGGGTAAATGCTGCCGAGCATAATGTTTCTGACCCGCGTCAATGGCATGAAAGACTGCGGCTTTTGCCCGTAGGCGGTCTATACAAGCGTGAAGCCTTGGATATGGCCGGAAAATTCGATTACGGCTTTTTTCATGATTTTTCGGATGACGATATTACCTTCAGGATCCGGCGAGCGGGCTATAAGACGGTCCTGTGCAAGGATACCTTTGTGCATCATGATCATAACTATGCCAGGGATAAGGACCCCGAAGTGTTCACTCGTTCACTGGAGGCTGGCAGAAACGATTTCAAGAGAAAATATTACGGTGTGGATGCCTGGGAGGATGTCAACCATTATGAGACGGTCATGATATCCCTGGTGGAACCCCAGGAATTTAAAAAACATAGCAATGTGAACATCCTGGGTATTGATGTTTTATGTGGAACGTCAATCTTGGAGTTAAAAAACAAGCTCCGCGAAGCCGAGATCTATAATTCCCGGCTTTCTGCTTTCACGATGGAGGCAAAATACTGGCTTGATTTAAAGACCATCTGCGAAGGGGAGGTTGTTGTGGATCGGATCGAGTATTTGGGCGGGTATTTTTCGGATGGTCAATTTGATTTTATTCTCCTGGGCAAGCCTATTAATGCCTATCCGGCTCCCTTTAAGCTGCTTCAGGAAATACTTAAACTTCTAAAAAAAGATGGGCACCTGCTGATTCAACTGCGGAACACCTATGATATTTCGACGCTGGTCACGACCATGGGAGGGGGTGTCAGTGATTCTCAGTCTGATAACATCGCTGTTTACCAGATGCGACTGGATGAATTGGTCGCCCAATTGAATAATTTGGAATTTGCCCCTAAAAAAATAGCCCCAGAATTTTTCCCCTTGAACGAGGGCCAGCAAAAAGCTTTACGCGACCTGATCACGACAACTGGTTTTGGCAATGACCCCCAGGAGGCTTTTACGCGCGCGGCAGTCCGGGATTACGTGATCGATGTTGTCCGCAAGTGAAGTTGCGTAAGACGTCCACTCTTTTGCAGGCGATCCATCATTAATGTGGAGGCGTAATAACCTTTATGAAAATTGTCATTCTAGCCGGAGGCCTGGGTACGCGATTGGCCGAGGAAACAGATCTGGTTCCCAAGCCGATGGTTGAAATTGGCGGCAAGCCGATCTTGTGGCATATTATGAAGTATTATGCCAGCTTTGGCTTCAAAGAATTTTATATCGCCCTGGGTTACAAAGGCGAGGTGATCAAGCATTTTTTCTCGAATTATTCCCGGATCAGCGGCGATATCTCGATTGACCTGGCAAAGGGGAAAATAAAAAAATTAAAAGAAGATTGTGAAGATTGGGTGGTCAACCTGATCGAAACGGGCATGGAGACCTCCACAGGCGGGCGGCTCAAACGCCTTGAACCGTGGTTAAAGAATGAGACCTTTATGCTGACCTATGGCGATGGGCTCAGTGATGTCAATCTGCATAAACTGGAACGCTTCCACCGGGCGCAAAACCGCCTGGCTACGATTACGGCCGTGCGCCCGCCGGCCAGATTTGGGGGGATTCGGCTGGAAGGCGACCTGGTGACTGAGTTTGTCGAGAAGCCACAAATGGGAGAGGGTTGGATCAATGGTGGTTTTATGGTCATGGAGCCCGGGGTTTTTAATTACATCTCCGGCGATCAGACCCACCTGGAATTCCATGTCCTCGACCGGCTGGCATCGGAACGGCAATTGGCGGCGTACCTGCATCCTGATTTCTGGCAGTGCATGGATAACATTCGCGAGAAACGCCATCTTGAACAACTGTGGCAGGATCGACAGGCACCGTGGAAAAAATGGGATTGAATTGCCCGGGAGTGGTTTGATGTTCGCTTGCCGCGCTTGTGGAGCAACGGAATTGCTGCCTATCCTGGCGCTGGGGCAAATGCCATTGGCGAATGCGCTTTTAACCCAGGAGCAATTGGCTTTGTCCGAGGAAACGTTTCCGCTTGACCTGGTCTTTTGCCCGCAGTGCACCCTGGTGCAGATCACCGAGACCGTTGCCCCCGAAAAATTATTCCGCGAATATCTATATTTTTCATCCTTCTCGGATACAGTTTTGCAAAATGCGCGGGCGAGTGCTGAAAGCCTGATCTCGCGCTGCAACTTGAGCAAAGCCAGCTTTGTCGTGGAAATTGCCAGCAATGATGGCTACTTATTAAAAAATTACCAGGAAAAAGGCATTCCCGTCCTGGGTGTGGAGCCAGCGCGCAACATTGCGCGCCTGGCTGAACAGCGCGGCATCCCCACCATCGCTGAGTTCTTCGGGGCGGCATTGGCCGGGCAGTTACGCAGCCAGTATGGCAAGGCAGATGTCATCCATGCCAATAATGTTGTCGCGCATGTCGCTGATCTGCACGGCGTCATCGAGGGCATATCCAGCCTGCTGAAGCCGGATGGTGTGGCGGTGATTGAAAATCATTATGTCAAAGATTTGATCGATGGTGTCGAGTTTGACGCGATTTATCACGAACATTTATGTTATTACTCGGCGACTTCATTCCGCAATCTATTTGCCTTGCATGGTTTGAGTCTGGTGGATGTGGAACGCCTGCCGGTGCATGGCGGTTCGCTGCGGGTATATTTTCAGCGCGCGGATGGGCCGCGTGCTTTGGAGCAAGCCGGCCTGGCGCGCGTCGCAGCGCTCTTGAAGGAAGAAAGCGGCTGGGGTGTGGATCAGTTTGCGTTTTATCAGAACTTTGGCAGCAAAGTCGAAAGTTTACGGGTTCAATTGTTGACGCTTTTAAGAAAAATCAAATCACAGGGGAAACGTATCGCGGTGTATGGCGCTTCTGCCAAGAGCGCAACCTTGTTGAATTTCTATGGTATTGGCCCAGATGTTCTGGATTATGTGGTCGACCGCAGCACCTTCAAACAAGGCAAGTTCACGCCTGGCACGCATTTACCCATTCTGGCGCCCGAAACCCTGCTGGATGAACAACCCGACTATGTCTTGCTGCTGACCTGGAATTTTGCCGAGGAGATCCTGGCTCAACAGGCAGAGTACCGGCGGCGGGGCGGGAAGTTTATTATTCCGATTCCAGAATTGAGAGTGGACGGTGGAGAGTTGAGGGATGAGAGTTGAGAATAGATGGTTGAGAGTGGAGAGTTGAGCGATGAAGGATGAGTTTGGTTTTGAGAGTCTGGATGTTTGGCACAAGGCAATTGAACTGGCAAATTTCACCTATAAATTAACATCTGCCTTCCCGAGTGACGAACGCTTTGGGCTGGTTTCACAGATGCGCCGCGCGTCTGTTTCGGTCTCGGCAAATATTGCCGAAGGAAGTTCTCGATGGTCTCACACCTAGCAGGCGCGGTTTTATGAAATTGCCTATGGCTCATTGATGGAATTGGTTTCGGAGGCAAAGATTGCCGAGCAACAAGGTTTTCTTTCGTTAGAAAAATATGCCGAGATTCGCATAAAAGCCTCCGAAATTGGCCGTATGCTGAGCAGTTTGCGCCACGCAACACTTCAGAGAACTTAGGTTTTCTCGCCCTCAACTCTCATCTCTCATCTCTCAACCCTCAACTCCCACCTTTCAACCCTCTCTATGAAATTTACCGAAACCAAACTCAAAGGCGCATTTATAATCGACATCGAGCCTCACGAAGATGAGCGCGGTTTTTTTGCGCGAGCCTGGTGCGCAGATGAATTCAAGGAACGCGGGTTGAACCTGCACCTGGTTCAATGCAACATTTCCTTTAATAAGACATTCGGCACTTTGAGAGGCATGCACTACCAGGCGGCGCCGTTCGCGGAGGCGAAGCTGGTGCGCTGCACCATGGGCGCAATCTATGATGTCATCATCGACCTGCGGCCCGATTCTGCCACCTTCAAGCAATGGGTTTCTGTGGAATTGAGTGCGGAGAATCATCGCATGTTATATATTCCTGCAGGGTTAGCGAATGGCTTTCAAACCTTAATGGATAACAGCGAGGTGTTTTACCAGATGTCCGAATTCTTTCATCCTGAATGTGCGCGCGGGGTTCGCTGGGACGACCCGGTCTTTGCGATTGAGTGGCCCGAGATCCAGCACCGAATCGTTACCTCGAGTGATCGAAGTTATGCTGATTTTAGCGATGCTCATATGCTGTATCAAAAGGAAGCGCTGAAATGAAAGTATTGGTTACGGGCGCAACGGGATTTATTGGTAAGCATGTCGTGCGTGAATTGCTCACGCAGGGCCAACAGGTCATTGCGACATCCAAGAACCCTGAGAAAGCCAGGTTGGTTGATTGGTTTTCCCAGGTGGACTATATTCCCTATGATTTGAATATACTTCAGGAAAACTTGTTTCAATTCTTTCAGGAGCCAGATGTGGTGATCCACCTGGCCTGGGAAGGACTGCCTAATTATCACGAATTATTTCATTTCGAACAAAATCTGTTTACAGATTATCGTTTTTTAAAAGCCTTGTTAGTAGGTGGCTTAAAAAGCCTGACGGTCGCCGGGACCTGCCTGGAATATGGTCTACAGAATGGCTGCTTATCCGAAGAGACTCCTGCGCGACCAACCACTCCCTACGGGGTTGCAAAAGATAGCCTCAGACAGTTTTTGGAGCAACTTCAACAAAAAAACGATTTTTCGTTTAAGTGGCTGCGGCTATTTTATGTCTACGGTGAAGGCCAGAGCGAGAAATCGATCTTGTCGCAAATGGAGAAAGCCATTCAAAATGGGGAGAACAGTTTTAACATGTCGAGCGGTGAGCAGCTGCGGGATTACCTGCCGGTCGATACGTTGGCTGAGTATATTGCTAAGGTTGCAATACAAGGGAAAGTGCAGGGGGTGATTAACTGCTGCAGCGGCGCTCCTATTTCTGTCAGAAAGCTCGTCGAAGATCATTTGGCCAGGAAACAAACCAGTATGCACCTGAATTTAGGATATTTTCCATATCCTGACTTTGAGCCAATGGCTTTTTGGGGTTTTGACCAGAAAGTCCAATCGGTACTTAAAGAAGGGGAACAATGACTATTCAACTTTTTTCATGTGAACTAAAAAACATATCTGCAGACACGTTATAGCGATGCAAAATATTTGTTTGAAAATAACCTTATACTTAAAACGAGGAGAATACTATGAAGGTTTTATTAATAATGCCACAAGTATCCGAACATGTTTTTAGACCTGGGCCCCCACCTCCCATGTCTTTACTTTCCGTTGCCACAGTTTTGCGAGAAGCTGGTCATGAACCGGTGATTTTGGATTTAAATCTATTAAAAATGCAATTGTATGAAGAAACAATGGATCACAATGAAATTTTTATCAGCCATGTGCTTGAGAAGGTGCAAGATATTCACCCTGGCATGGTAGGGATCAGTTGTTTTACTGCAGCCCGGTTTCCGTTTATTCGGCGACTTGCAGATGCGATCAAGCAGAAGTACCCCGGTTTGCCAATAATAATTGGAGGCATGCACCCAACGCTGTTTTATTATGAAATTCTAGAACATTGTTTGTCCATAGATGCTATTGTCATTGGCGAGGGTGAACTGCAGACCGTTGCGCTTGCAGAAGCTTACTCCTTTGATTCAGGAACCAATATCCACATCCAGCAGATTGATGCCTTGGCCTATCGAGATGTTGACGGGAAAATCATTTGTAATCCAAGAAAAGAATATATTCAGGATCTCGATAATCTACCAAGATTGGCATGGGATCTCCTGCGTTTTGAAGATTATTATGCAGATCATTCGCTCTGGCATAATCCCCGTGGTTTGCAAATAAATATGTCAGTACCAATATACACGAGTAGAAGTTGTCCGTTTGACTGTAATTTCTGTTCCAGTCTCAACCTTATGGGACGAGGATTGCGATTACGCTCGCCAATTCGGGTGGTAGATGAAATGGAAATGCTATATGATACCTTTGGTCAAAATTACTTTGGGTTTATTGATGATAATCTTGTCCTGAGAAAAGATCATGTTCTGTCTATCTGTAATGAAATTATTCGCAGAGGAATGAATATTCACTTCGAATCTTCTGTTGGATTTCATATAAATAGTTTAGATGAGGAGGTTATTGAAGCAATGGTTCGGGCTGGTTGTACCTATTTTATACTGCCGATCGAACATGGGAATGAACAAATTCGGAATCAAGTTATTGGTAAAAAGCTATCGCGAGAAAAGATTTTTGAAGTGGTTGAGGTTTGCAAACGGTATAATGTGTTGACTGGCACATCTTGTATCATGGGATTTCCTGAAGACACGATAGAGACTCTTAATGAAACTCTTATATTGCTTGAACAATTGCAGTTAGATATCGTCAATGTTGCGACTCTAATTCCATTCCCGGGTACAAAAATCTTCGATCAAGCGATACGTGAACATCTTTTTTTTGATGATGTAGACATCAGTTCACTTTGGAATGGGAATTGGATAATGGACGCTACTGAAAGACATTTTTACATTAAGCCGTATAAGATGAATCTGGATGAACTAAATGAATATAGGAATAAATTTGATGCCATCAGACAAAATTGTTTGACAAACCAAAGAGAAAAGCGGCGATAACCAGTGGGCCTCGTTTGATTTGACAAAGAATAACGTAACATGGAGAAAAAAGATGAAAGCGAAGATTAAGCCGCGTATCAATCTTGAGAATCGAACCCGCCTGGAGAAGGTGATTCCGCTTTCGGCACCAATGATTTTGTTTGTCGACCCAGCAAGCGTGTGTAATTTTGGATGCAAATTTTGCCCGACCAGCAATCACGAATTGATCAAGGAGACAGGCCGCTGGCAAGGTCTGCTAGGTTTTGCGCTTTACAAAAAAATTATTGATGATTTGAAGAAGTTCGATCAGCCTCTTAAAGTTCTGCGTTTGTACAAAGAAGGCGAACCTTTCCTGAATAAACGCTTTGCCGATATGGTTCGCTATGCAAAAGAAAGCGGGGTGGTGCAGTATATCGATACCACCACAAACGGCTACTTATTGGAGCCGGAGCGAATTAAGCCTATTCTTGAGGCTGGCCTGGATCGCATCAATATATCTGTCAACGCTATGTCGGACCAGCAGTTTTTGGAATTCTCTGGGGTTAAGGTGAATTTCAATACGTATGTCGAAAATATTCGCAACCTCTATGAAATGAAGGGCGATTGTGAAGTTTGCATTAAGATTGCCGGGGACTTCCTGTCTGAAGAAGAAAAAGTGCGTTTCTACGATACTTTTGGAGACTATGCCGACCGGATTTTTATTGAAAATGTGGCGCCGTGTTGGCCGGAGTTTAATGTGGAAGACCGCCTGGGAGTGGAGATCACGAAAGGAATCTACGATCAGCCCATCGGCGATGTCAATACATGCCCGTATATGTTTTATTCGATTTCGGTAAACTCGGACGGCTCTGTCAGTTTGTGCTTCCTGGATTGGGCGCACAAACTCATCATTGGCGATGTTCGCAAGCAAACGCTGAAGGAAATTTGGGCTGGGGATGCGCTCTTCGGACACCAGATTGCTCACTTGCGCGGGAAAAGGAAGGAAAACCCGGTGTGCGGGCAGTGCGGCCAGCTTGCTTATTGCCAGCCTGATAATATCGATCCATATGTAGACGTTCTGGCCGAACGGCTATTGGCATCCAGACCGGGATAGGTTTATGAAAGTCTTGCATCTGACTGCTCACCTTGGTGGAGGCGTAGGGAAAGCTTTAAACGCCCTGGTTACTCAGGCGAGTGTTTCAGGCACCGGAAGCCAGCACTTGATTGTCTGCCTGGAAAAGCCTGAAAAAAAACAATTTATCGACTTGATCCGCGAAACCGGAAGTCGAGTAATTATTAGCCCGAGCGCGGATAGACTCGATGAGCTAGTCAGAGATACGGATATTGTTCAATTAGAATGGTGGAATCACCCGGCAACGCTCAAATATTTATGCTCAAGGTCGCTGCCTCCTATGCGCCTCCTGGTTTGGAGTCATGTCTCGGGGCTGCATACCCCCGTCATTCCCCAAAAATTGATTTTCGCTGCCCATCAATTTCTTTTTACTTCGCGTTGTTCGTATCAAAGCAAGGATGTGATTGAGCTGCTCCCTGCGCTTGAAGACCGGTTAGGTATTGTCTCCAGCTGTGGCGGTTTTTCCGGATTGTCTGAAGCGCAGGCGAAAGCACGTGATAGCATCGCCGTAGGATATTTTGGTTCCTTGAATTTTGCAAAGCTTCATCCTTGTTATGTTGAATACTTGGCTGCAGTTAATCTGCCAGAGTTTAGAGTCAGGTTGATTGGAGATATGACCAATCAAGATGCACTTAATCAGCAATGCAAGCGACTAGGAAAATCAGGTATGCTTGAGTTCAAAGGGTATACAACAGATGTCGCATCGGAGCTGGGCGAAATCAATGTGCTTGCCTACCTGTTGAACCCAAAGCACTATGGAACAACGGAAAATGCACTTCTTGAAGCGATGGCCATGGGAATCGTACCCATCGTGTTGGATAATCCAGCCGAGCGTCAGATAGTTGAAGATAATGTAACAGGACTGATTGTAAACTCACCGGTTGAATTTGCGGAAGCGGTCCAATGGTTATCTGACCAACCCGACGAGCGCCAAAGACTTGGAAGTCAGGCCGCCAAGTCAATCAGAGAGAGATTTTCCGTTGAAAAGATGGAAACAGCGCTTAATTTGTATTACCAGGAAATTCTACTGATGGAAAAAAAGGAAATTGTTTTCTCGGAAATATTTGGTTCTGGGCCAGCCGAATGGTTCCTTTCTTGCCAGAGAGATAAAAGCATTTTTGCTGAAGATGGTAATATCGTTTCCAATGGTGAAAGCCCTCTTCGTTTTGGTTTGTTTGAAAAAAGCAAAGGATCTGTGTTTCATTTTAGCGAGTATTTTCCGGACAATTTGGAGCTTAAGTTATGGGCGCAGAATCTGAAATCGCTGCAGTAAGATTTGCAAAATCACCTGATCGAAAGTTGGCACGCAAATTGCTGCGAGAGATCGCAAAAAAAACAGTCCCTTTCACACCACGCATAGTAGATAAACCACTGATTCTTTATGGCGCAGGGAATCTCGGGAAAATGGCCCGGGAGTATTTTGATAGATTGGGTATTCCTTTCATGTTTATTATAGATGAAAATCCAGACTTAAAGAGACAAGACCCTTTTTGGACAGGGGTGGATATTTATGGAACAAGAGATGTGTCTGTTACGCACAGGGAATCTACGTTATTGGCTGTTTGCGTGGCATTAGTACCATTTACACACTTGAAAGAATCGTTAAACAAGCAAGGTTGGTGTGATGTAGTACCATTTTATGACATTGCCGAAGCCTATCTCGATCGCCATCCTTTAAGTAATGGCTGGCATTCTGGAGTATTGAGTGAACAAGACCTATGTGGTATCGAATCAGTCCTGTATCGATGGGACGATGACGTTTCTCGCGCTCACCATTTAGAGTTCGTAGCCTGGCGAAGCTTGCGAGAAGAATGGTTTTTCAAGGATGCGCCCGTAACGACACAAGATCGATATTTCATCCCCCAGGTGCTTTCAAGTTTGCACGATCATGAAGTATTTGTGGATGTAGGAGCGCACTACGGGGAAGCCAGTAGTAGATTTCTGGATGAAGTGAAAAACCAGTACGCGGGTATCTATGCTATCGAACCCGACGGAGATAATCTGCCTCGCCTTCGCAATATACTGGCAGGATTTATGTCGACAGAAAGCGAAAAGATACATTTGCTGACGTGCGCTCTCGGATCTGTGGCCGGCGAAAAACGTTTCTATCACGGATTGGGCTATGCATCCCAGTTTAGCGGACTTGGACAAGCAGATGTTGAGGTTAAATGCCTCGATGACCTTATGATTCCCGCGACATTCGTCAAAATTCATATTGAGGGATGGGAAGGTAGCGCCATCAGTGGCGGGCTGGAAACGATTATGCAAAATCGTCCTATATTAACCGTAACTTCATATCACAATCGAGATGGATTGTGGACTCTGCCTGCCCAGATAATGAGTTGTCTTGAAAATTATGCTTTCCATTTCCGATTACATAGTTGGCAGGATGGATGCAGCGTCATCTATGCGATTCCTAAAGAAAGGAAATAAGTAATGATGGATCATAAAATAAAAGTACTGTTTATAAATCCAAGCCCAATGCCTTCGATAGAACAACAGAAATTATTAACCAAACAGCCTCTTGGGACAGTGCCTGATTTTGCAACTCCAATTGGCATGATTGAGATTGCATCCTATACCAGAAGTAAATTGGACAATATAGAATTTAGACTTTTGGATATCGCCAAGGATTTGCATATCCATTACTTGTCTTTAGATAAAAAAGAACCTGTTTCGGTGGAAAACTTTTATGAGAAAAGACTCGATGAACTGAATTATGTACCTGAAATCATTGGCATATCAATACTTTTTTCAACTGCTTACAAAGGTACTCTAAAATTATTACGGTTGGTAAGAAATAAATGGCCAAACTCAGTGATCATTGCCGGCGGGAACTTTGCGACTTCAAGCTGCGATGTGATATTTCATGATACCAATATTGATTATATCTTCAGAGGAGAGGCGGAAATATCATTTACTGAATTTTTAAAGGAATATGCAAATGGAAGGACGGATGACGAAAACCTGGCTGATATTCAAGGTGTATATAACAAGAAGAAATATCAGGAACATCGTGACCTTTATGGACAGAAGCTAGAGTTATCTGAATTGATCCAGAATTTGGATTTGATCGGACTGCCGGCATATGATTTGCTCGATTTGGATGCCTATTTACAAACATCCAATAAGCTTGGACAGGGAGCCATCAGTATAATGACGGAAAGAGGCTGTCCATTTAATTGCACGTTTTGTGCAACCGGAACCGTTCATGCGAAATTAATACGTAGCAAGTCAAATGAAAGGATATTGCATGATATCCTTTATTTGTGGCATGAAAAAGGTTTTGATAGAATCATCATTCAGGATGATCTTTTTGCTGCGAATAGACAGAAGTTTATAGAACTCGAAGCAATGATTTCTAGAAATAATCCAGATAGGGAGCTTAAGTTTTCTCTCCCGAATGGGCTTAGCGTTGCGGTACTGACGGAGGAGATTGTAGATAAAATATGTTCTTTGGGAGTTGATTTCTATCGGGTAGCAATAGAATCTGGTTCAAAATATATTCAACAAAAAATTATCAAAAAAAATGTAGATCTTGAAAAAGCCCGGAAAATTATTGACTATATTCGAACAAAAGATCTTCCCATTGAGACTAATTTCATCTTGGGTTTTCCTGGTGAGACCAGAGAATTAATGCAGGAGACTGTTGACTATATTGAGACCATAGACATTGATTGGGTGCATTTTTTTGCCGCGCTACCGCTTCCAGGCTCAGAGCTATTTTATCAATATGTTGAACTAGGTGTGGTTGATCCCAATAATTTTGATTGGGATATGTCCAGGTATCCGTTGAGGAATTTTGATACAAAAGAGATTTCTGCAAAAGATTTAGCTGAATTAGTCTATGACGTCAACATACATACAAATTTTTTCAGGAATAAAAACATAAAAAACGGTCGATTTAGCCGAGCAATTGACTCATTTAATGGAATGGTGTTAGCCAAATATCCATTTCATATACCAGCTCGTTATTCACGCTCGTTGGCATATTATGGTCTTGGTGAAAAGGAGCTTGCGAATGAAGATCTAAGAATGTGTGCAGAGCTGATAACAAAAAACAATGAATCGCTTAAACTATGGAAGCGTTACGGAAAAGAAATGCCATTACTCAATAGCTATCTCGATAAAAATTATAAGTTGTAAAGAAGTAGGTGGTTTATGATGTTCGGCAAAATAAAAAGGATAAAAAATGACGATTTTTGATGATTTTTCAGCAAACGTAGTGAGAAACGTTGATTCTTCAACGAAGGACAAGGAATTATTGGATTTGTCTAGTAAGTGGATTCAAAAGATAATTCCGTATAATTACGCACATAATTTTTCGTGGCTTGGGCGACCAATCTTGCAGACTCCCCAAGATATTTATGCCATTCAGGAACTAGTGTGGAAGGTAAGACCGGATCTAGTGATCGAAACCGGTATTGCGCATGGGGGCTCTTTAATCATGAGCGCTTCCATGTTGGCTTTGTTGGATTATTGTGATGCCATCGATCAGGGGAAAAATTTTGATCCCTTGAAATCAAAAAGGTGCGTACTTGGTATTGATATTGATATCCGATCTCACAATCGCAAGGCGATTGAAGCGCATCCCATGGCACATCTCATTAAGATGATCGAAGGATCATCAGTTGCATCTGACATTGTTGAACAGGTCTATGTAATTGCAAAAGATTACCAAAAAATTCTTATCTTTTTGGACTCAAATCATACACACGAGCACGTTCTGGCTGAACTAAATGCTTATGCCCCGCTGACCTCCATTGGCAGCTATTGTGTTGTCTGGGATACAGGGATTGAAGATTTGCCGGAGAATTTTGTCACCAACCGTCCCTGGGGCAAAGGGAACAACCCAAAGACGGCTGTGCATGAGTATTTAAAACACACGGATTGTTTTGAAATTGACGAATTCATTCCTCACAAATTGATCATAACAGCGGCTCCAGATGGTTTTCTTCGAAGAATACAATAACTTAAATTACATGTCCTGGAACAACGAATCCGTACCAATACAATATGGGCAGCATGCGGATGATTACTCCATTGTAATATCGATGACATAATCCCGTACCACCGCCCGCGCCAAAACTTCAATGGGATCCGGATTAAAACCTGTGGCGGTGATGGCGTTTCGCAAGAACTGGAGATTTTTTTCATCCAAGGGCCAGTTTTCCGAAGCTATCTTTTTAGGGACGAAGCCTGCGCTTTTCATTTGGGCGATCAATTCATCCATACTTAACTGATATACATTGTTGGTCTTGACATTTATATTAGCTCCCAAGGTTTTGAAAAGGGAAAGTACATCAGATGTATTGCGCAGTTTCAGCAGCAGGTGACCATCGCTTTTCACATGCTTGAGCAAATAGTGAAGCAGTTCCAATGGATTTTGATAGGAATTAATCGGTATGCCCATTACTATATAATCAAACTGCTCGTCAGCAAAATGCTCTTTGATATGCTCAATCCGGTCGACCACCACATCTCCCGTGCAGATTGTTTTTAAATCCAACCAATATTTTGGATCCGTGGAAAATGCTGAAAGCCTGGCAGCGTAAACCAGGGCTTCCCTGAGCTTATTTTTCACTTCCAGGATCGGCGTGCCACAGAAAACATCCACGCCCAGTATTTCAAGCCCTTGACTTCCCAGGTGTTCCTGCGGGCTGACCAACGACATCATCAACGGCTCAAAATTATTGACATCATCCCAGGCCTCTACCCCGAAATACTTACTTTTAAAATCCTTTCTCCCGGCTTCCATCGATCGGCCATTGCGCTCGTTATCTTTTTCACTCACATTTGCATAAATATGATCGTGATGTACAAAGGTATCTTCGCAGAGTACCAGTTTAAATCCTGCCCGGCGGATGCGAAAAGACATATCGTTATCAGCTAAATAATGAAAGAAACCAGAATCGCCCACTCCCCCTAATTCCAGGGCTTCGCGTTTATAGAGACCCACCGCGGGGAAAAGTGTAAGTCTTTCATGCCACAACTTAGGATTAGAAATATTGTGATTGGCAGCCTTCGCCTGCATTTCATCCAGGGTATCAAATGTAATGTTCGCACCCTGCAAGCTTACATTGGAGGCTACCGGCACAACCATGCCGATAGCCTGATCACTTTTTATGCAAGCGAGAAGGTTTTTTAACCAGTTCTGGGTTACATAAACATCACCCATGATATAAGCAAGATATCTACCGCTGTAATGATTATAAACATGATTTGAGATACTTCCGACATTTTTTGTTACCCGAATGATTTTTTTGCGAGGATGCTTGACCGATTTAAAATAATCCAGGGTTCCATCGGTCGAGCCGTTATCGAAGAGGATCAGTTCATATTCGATAACGGGTGTAAATTTCAAGATGCATTCCACACACATTTTAACCTTTTCTAATTGGTTATAGGCCTGGACGAGAACACTCACCAATTCAGCCTGCTTGCCCAACGTGGCAATCATCCGATTTCTACGCGTAGCAAACAAGCTATCACCAGCTTGTGGAACGGTTTGGTCATCCGTGTTCACGAAAATAATGTCATCGGGACTCAGGTTCATCCCCTGGCGAGTTTTTGAACCAGTCTCTATCGAGTCAGGCTGATGGTCGGCTTCCACCTCGGCTGTTTGCTGCGGGTTGGCCAACGGCTGATCGGTATCACGATGTTTCGCGATTTTATTTGGATTTGAACTGTTTGTGCTGTTGCGTCGAGCTGATTTGGCCATAACGATGATCCTTGGATGGAAATTTTGTTTAGACGCGAGATGAGGTGGCTGGAATGCAAGTTCCTTGCCTTATGATAATCTGCATTCTCTTTTTTGCCTGTAAAAAGGCCATAAATTGTGAGGTTAGATGCTGCGGTTTTATTTTGCCCGTGATAGGATCAATATGGATTATCTAAGTTTGTGCCTGATCTGCAAAGATGAGAACGATTATCTACCAGCAGGTCTATCGCCAAGCAGTCTCATAGTTTATCTGGAGAGTTTCCATGTTGAGAAGCATATATCGTTGTAGGCTGAAATTGCTTGCGCTGTCGTGCCTGCTAAAGGAAACTAACGACATGAAATTTGGGATGCCTGAGATCGTAACCATTTTTTACCAAAATGATTTCGAATTACTCTCTGGCAATATCGATGACATAGTCCATTACTACAGCCCGTGCGAAAACTTCAGCGGGGTCGAGATTAAAACTTGTGCTGGCTATGGCGTTTCGCAAGAACTGGAGATTTTTTTCATCCAAGGGCCAATTTTCCACAGCTATTTTTTTAGGGACGAAGCCTGTATTTTTCATTTGGGTGAACAATTCATCCATACTTAACTGATATACATTGTTGGTATTGACATTAATATTGGCCCCCAGGGTCTTGAAAAGGGAAAGTATATCGAAGGTATTGCGCAGTTTCAGCAGCAGGTGACCATCGTTTTTCAAACGTTTGAGCAAATACAGAAGTAGTTCCCATCGATTTTGATAGGAATTAATCGGTTTTCCCAGAACTATATAATCAAACTGTTCGTCGGAAAAATGCTCTTTGATATGCTCAATCCGGTCGACCGCCACATCTCCCGCGCAGATTGTTTTTAAATCCAACCAATATTTTGGATCAGTAGAAAATGCTGAAAGCCTGGCATCGTAAACCTGCGCTTCTCTGAGTTTATTTTTTAACTCCAGGATTGGCGTGCCGCATAAAACATCCACACCCAGTATTTCAATCCTTTTACTTCCCTGGCATTTCTGCGGGTTGACCAAAGACATCATCAACGTTTCGTAATTATTGACATCATCCCAAGCATCTATGCCGTAATATTTGTTCTTAAAATCCTTTCTTCCAGACTCAAGCGAACAGTCAAGTTGTTCGCGATTTTTATCACTGAGATTGATCCGAACATGATCGTGATGCACAAAAGTGTCTTTGCAGAGCACTGTTTTATAGCCGGCCCGGCGCACACGAAAAGTCAGATCGTTATCTGAGCCATCATGAAAGAAACCATAATCTACCATGCCCACTACTTCCAGGACTTCGCGTTTATAGAGTGACATCGGGTTGATGAGTCGCAGCCGCGCATGCCATAAGGCGGGATCGGAAATATTGTGTTGCGCGGCCTTCGCTTGCATTTCGTCCAACGTATCAAAAGTTATGTCGGCTCCCTGCAAGTTGTTTGCATTGGAAAATACGGGTACGACCAGACCGGTGTCAGCCTCACTTTTCAGGCAAGTCAGGAGATTTTTTAACCAGTTCCGGGTTACATAAATATCACCACATATAAAGGCAAGATATCTACCGCTCAATTGATTAAAAATAAATGGTAAATGATTCCCGACATTCTGTGTGAAGCGAATAATTTTTTTGCGGGGATGCTGGACCGATTCGAAATATTCCAGGGTTTCATCTGTGGAACCGTTATCGTAGAGAA
Organism: uncultured Anaerolinea sp.; assembly: GCA_964536185.1. Taxonomy (GTDB): domain Bacteria; phylum Chloroflexota; class Anaerolineae; order Anaerolineales; family Villigracilaceae; genus UBA5195. The sequence continues at coordinate 17,824 of CAZHWV010000078.1, forward strand.
CAAGTTCGTATTCGAATTCGGCAGTATATTTCAAAATTGACTCTACGCACAATTTTGTTTTTTCCAGGCGGTTGTAAGCCTGGACGACAATACTCACCAATTCTGCCTGTTTGCCCAATATGGCACTCATCCGGTTTTGCCGGGTAGCGATCAGCCCCCGACCGGGGAGTGATGGGGTTCTGTCATCCGTATTCACGATAAAAAGGTCGTTTGGATCCAGCGCAATCTTCTGGCGGTCTATGAAATCAGCACAGGTCGGATCAATTTGATGATTGGCTTCAACATTGCCGGTCTGATGCAGGCTAGTAAACGCAGGCTCGGCTTCGCCGGTTGTCGCATTCGTTTTTGGGGTTGAACTGATTGGGTTGATGCGTCGCGTCGATTTGGTCATAACAATAATCCTTGAGCGGAAAAAAAAATCTTGACAGGCAAATAAGTCGCCATAAATTGGTATTCTTACATTATGATAATCTATATTTTCTTTTTGCCTGGAAAAAGAGCATACAGCGTAGGCTTATAAGTCAATGTGCGCGAATTTTATGCCTGTTTTACGATCTTCTTGCGCTACATTTGGTATGATAGGCACAATATGGATTATCTAAGTCTGTGCCTGATCTGCAAGTATGAAAACGATTACCTGTCAGAGTGGTTGAACTACCACATTTTGATGGGGGTGGATCGTTTTTACATTTATTTTGATGAAAGCGATGTGAGCCTGCTGGAGACGCTCAAAGAGTATATCGAGCGTGGTTGGGTGGTGGCGGTCGATATCCCTGACACAGCCACGCAGCTGCATGCCTACGACCACTGCCTGCAGACCTTTGGGTCGCGGACCTTCTGGCTGGGCTTCATCGATACGGATGAATTCCTGGTGTCCAAGCCCACGCTGGATTTGAAGGAACTGCTCAAGGATTACGAAGCCTATGCCGGGCTGGCAGTCAGTTCGTTGTTTTTTGGCTCCAACGGCCATCAGGAACGCCCAGCGCAGGGGCAAATCGCTGCATATACCCGGCGCATCCATGCATCGTTTAAGGACTATACGCAGGTAAAAAGCATCATCCAGCCCAAAATGGCGTTTATGCCCTATTCCCCGCATGATTTTATCTATAAAGAGAACTGTTGGTGTGTGAATGAGGGCTTTTTGCGAGTGGATAGTCAGGATTTCCCCAGCCATACCGAAAAAATTCAGCTCAACCACTATTTCTGTCGGTCTGTTTGTGAGATGGAGCGGAAAATGTTTCGCGGCAATTTTGGAGCCACCTCCTGGCCGCGCAAGCGTTTTGAAGTTGTAAACCGCCTGGCAACAATAAACGATACGACTATTCTCCAGAATTTAGAGTCATTTTTTAATAGGTTTGAGACTGACCGGACAGGCTTGATGGAAATATCTGAATCAACCAGCATACTGGCAAAAATGGCCACCTTGGCGCGCCGTCGGCATCCAACTCCTTTGGAATTTGCTCCCCCGGCTACGGTAACTTTCCGGGCAGAGATCAGCGCTTTTTTAGATATGGGAGTTCAATTTAGTGCGGTCGTAGAGCGAGGCGATCGCAAAGAAATTCGGCAGTGGATATTGAAAAAATTGCAGGTAGTTCCCCAAAGACCTACACTTTATATTGATTTGGCAATTTGTTACCTTGATTTACAAGATCCTGTAAAGGCCTGGCAGGTGCTGAGCCAGGCCTGGCAGCTCGCCCCCAATAGTTATTCGGTCTTGTTTGGGATGGTTTTTTACCTTTTATGGGTCAATAATTTCGCGCAGGCAGAGAAAACCTGCCACCTGCTGCTGGAGATGGCACCTCATGACCTGACAGTGCTGGGATTTATGACTGAAGCTATGCTTGGGCAGGGACGTTACGAGGATGCTCTTAAGGTGGGCGTGCCGGTGGTTGAGCTTTCTGCCCAGCTTGGCGAACTGCCAGATCGGATGAGCGTCTTTTTGGTTAAGAAAATGGCCGATTATCTGCTGGAAAAGAAGGATTATGCTGGCGCTGT
>CAZHWV010000079.1:0-3038 GCA_964536185.1 uncultured Anaerolinea sp.
GGTACAGGCATGGGAGACGACGGATCCATTTGGGGAAGCGAATTTTTGATTGCGGATTATTCTGGTTATCGCCGAGTTGCCCATTTAAAATATTTTCCGCTCCCGGGAGGAGATATTTCAACTCGACGTCCGTCTCGTACAGCTTTGAGCTTGCTTTACGCCCTTGAGCTTGATTGGGATGAGTCGCTTGCCCCCCATGCTGATTTGGGTTTCGCTGATCGTAATATTCTAAAAAACCAACTCGAGAAACAAATAAATTCCCCGCTTACATCCAGTATGGGGCGTCTTTTCGATGCAGCTGCAGCCCTGGCAGGGGGGTGCCAACGCTCGAACTATGAGGCCCAAGCAGCTATCGAATTTGAAGCATCGGCCGATCCTGACGAAAAAGGCTTTTACAAATTTGAATTTACGGACGGAGAAATTAATCCTAAGCCAGCCATCCAAGCTCTGATATCAGATTATCTCGCTGGCACCTCGATTGGCAAGATTTCAAGCAGATTCCACAATGGTCTAGCCCACATGGTAGCAGTTGTTTGCGGTAAGATTAGCAAGGATTCTGGTCTGTCTGAGGTCGCTCTCACCGGCGGAGTCTGGCAAAATATCACTTTGTTACAAAAAACGGTTACCTTGCTCGAAAAAGATGGTTTTACTGTTTATATTCATCGCCGAGTGCCAGCAAATGATGGAGGCTTGGCACTCGGACAGGCAGTGATTGCCGCGTATCGGTTGAAAATATAGGAGAAAAATATGTGCTTGGGCGTACCTGGAAAGATTGTTGATATCTACCAAAAGAATGGGCTTTCCATGGGAAAAGTCGATTTTGGCGGTGGAGTAATGCGTGAGACCTGTCTTGCTTATGTCCCTGAGGCTCAGATTGGCGAGTACACAATTATTCATGTTGGTTTTGCTCTGCATATTTTGAGCGAAACTGAAGCCTTGGAAACACTTGCTCTACTAACGGAAATCTCGAATTTCCACGACGAGCTTGGCCCTGAGGCATAAGAAAAAATAGATTAACAAATCACTTCAGGAATTAATCAATGAAATATGTAACTGAATTCCGCGATGCCACCCTGGTAAAGGGCATTATTGAAGAAATTAAACGAACTGTAACCCGCTCTTGGGTATTGATGGAAATCTGCGGAGGGCAAACACATTCAATTGTACGACATGGCATTGATCAGTTGTTACCATTAAAAATTGAACTTGTGCATGGACCTGGTTGCCCGGTATGTGTGACACCATTAGAACAAATTGACCGGGCTCTGGCTATTGCCAGCCAACCAGGCGTTATTTTTACTTCCTACGGTGATATGCTGCGTGTGCCAGGTTCGACCCACGATCTGTTTTCCATTCGCGCTTCAGGTGGGGATGTGCGCGTAGTTTATTCTCCGTTGGATGCGGTTAAAATTGCTCAGGAAAATCCAGATAAGCAAGTTGTCTTCTTTGCTATAGGATTTGAGACGACTGCGCCGGCAAATGTGATGTCGGTTTTACAGGCAAAATCCTTGGGAATTAAAAATTTTAGTGTACTCGTTTCCCACGTACGGGTACCACCGGCAATCCGCGCAATATTAGGCTCAAATTCAAATAGGGTGCAGGGATTTTTGTTGGCTGGGCATGTTTGCGCGGTAATGGGATATCATGAATATCCAAGTCTGTCTGAACAATTCCATGTTCCTATGGCAATAACCGGTTTTGAGCCGCTTGATCTGGTAAATGGAATTTTGAAAATTGTACGTTTGTTGGAAACCGACCACCTAACAGAAATTGATAACTCTTATTCGCGTGTTGTAACTTATGATGGTAACCAATCAGCCCAAAAAATTATTAACCAGGTATTTATGGAATGTGATCGATCCTGGCGGGGTATCGGTGTGATCCCATCATCTGGTTGGTGTTTGCGTCATCAGTACGATGAGTTCAATGCCGAAATACGTTTTGACGTAGGCGACATTCATCCATTAGAATCGGCTTTATGCATAGCCGGGCAGATCATGCAAGGGCTAAAAAAACCACACGATTGTCCTGCTTTCGGTAAAGAATGCAATCCTGAACATCCTCTCGGCGCAACTATGGTTTCATCCGAAGGAGCCTGCGCGGCTTATTTCAAATACGGACGATAAGCGACTCGGAGAGACCTTCCACGAGGAAAAACATGCCTGATATTGAAATTGTTGGTGCAACTTGTCCATTGCCGCTAACTCATAAAGAGCAGATCGTTATGGGACACGGTTCCGGCGGCAAAATGAGTGCAGATTTGATTGCAAAAACCTTTTTGCCGGCTTTTGATAATTCTATTCTTCGAACCGGGGATGATGGAGCAGTTGTTTCGATTTCTGCAGGGCGCATTGCCATCAGTACTGATTCACACGTGGTTTCACCCTTGTTTTTTCCTGGTGGGGATATTGGTCACCTGGCAGTATGCGGTACAGTTAACGATGTTTCCATGATGGGTGCTGAACCCCTTTACATGAGTGTGAGTTTCATCTTAGAAGAAGGTCTGCCCATGGAAACTCTCAATCGTGTCGTAGCCTCGATGAAAGTTTCCGCGGATGAAGCAGGTATTCAGATAATTAGCGGAGATACAAAAGTCGTTCAACGCGGCAAGGGCGATGGTCTATACATCACAACCACAGGATTTGGTGTCGTCCGCCCTGGAGTAGAAATCAGTGGGAACCGGGCAATGCCCGGAGATGTCGTAATTTTGAGTGGACCAATCGGTGATCATGGCATTGCTGTTCTGGCGGCACGCGGCGAACTAGGTTTTGAGACGGCATTACAAAGTGACTCGGCGCCACTCAACCATCTGGTCGATGCGATGCTGGACGCCTGTTCAAATATTCACGTACTGCGCGATCCTACACGCGGAGGAGTAGCGACAAGCTTGAATGAAATTGCGCAGCAGTCGCAAGTAGGTATCATACTGACTGAAACCAGCATACCGGTGCGCCCGGCAGTAGCTTCGGTGTGCGAAATGCTTGGTTTTGATCCTTTATATATAGCCAATGAAGGCAAATTATTGGCTATATTGCCTC
>CAZHWV010000079.1:3138-19780 GCA_964536185.1 uncultured Anaerolinea sp.
GGTTTTGATCCTTTATATATAGCCAATGAAGGCAAATTATTGGCTATATTGCCTCGATCTGACGCAGAAAAAGTCCTTTTGGCCATGCGCAGAACAAAATATGGCGAAGAAGCTGTAATCATTGGCGAAGTGTTAGCCACAGCTCAAAACCGGGTGCTAATGAAAACAGCGATAGGTTCTACCCGAGTGATAGATGTTTTAATGGGTGAAATGCTACCCAGAATATGCTAAACGAGCAATTCTGGGAGAGACAATTAAGATGCAATAAAATAACATCGCGGCTGCGTATAGATAATCTGGCTTAGTAACATTTTATGTTGTCTTGGTTTGATTTTGGTAGGGCAGGGGATGTTCCCACGATTTTAAAAGAGTTACGCCTTGGCGGGTTGCCGAGTTGCAAGCCCCAAATGCTTCACAACAAACAAGCTATCACTCTGGAGTAATTTTAATTTACGAGCCAGCACTAAGTGAAAGGGGAGTTGGTTAATTATTTTCATGCTTCGCTTAAGTATAATTAATAGAAACATTATGATATAATGAATCAACCAGGAAAATCTATATGATTGCACCCATTTCAATACATCAAGCTATGCATAATTTTGCCGAAAATGTTGGTTTGGCACGCAGCAAAAATACAGCGGACACTTACGGTTTCGCGATGCATGCATTTGGATTGGCATTAGCAGATAAAGAAATTGATATAGGGATGACACCAGTTGCTGAGTTGACGGAAGATGCAATTGGCTGGTTTGCTGCATGGTTGAAAAACCTTTCCCCAGCGACAGAAAGATTGTACCTACAAGCCGCCACAGGCTTCTATGAATTTCTGGCTGCTGAGCAATTGCTCTCCCCCAACTTATCTCGCTTGAAACTCCTTGTGCGCCAGCGCTCAAGGAGGACTGGGCAACGCCTGCCGCAATTTCCACGGGAAGCCATTGAAAATGTGCTTAATTATATTCAGGCCCCCCCCTCCCCCACTGGAAATGAACTCTCCGAATTAGAAAAATTGCGCTGGCTGCGCGATCGGGCATTTTTAGTGACCCTGGCAGATACAGGGCTTCGTGTCCATGAGGCCTGCAATCTTCGACGCGGTGACATTGACTGGAACGAAGGCAGAGCGATTATAATCGGGAAAGGCGACAAACAGGCTGTAGTTCGCTTCTCAACGCGCTGTCTGGCTGCAATGAAAGATTACCTATCTGTGCGCGGCAAGCTGGATGGGATTTCGGGACGCGCGCTTCAATCTCTGCCCATGTTTGCCCGACACGATAAAGGAGCTGGGAAGAAAATCAAGGCGATGAGCACGGCCACAGGCAGAAATATCGTCGATGACCGGGTCAGAGAAGCGCTTGGAGAAGAATTAGAAGGTAAGATTACTCCCCACTCTTTCCGGCACTATTTCGTCACCACGGTTTTACGCGCGTCTGGAAACCTAAAACTGGCACAGGAATTAGCCCGGCATGCCAATATTTCCGTAACTCAAAGGTATGCCCATATCTCAGACGATGAGCTGGACAGGGGTTATTTTGATATCTTCGAAAAGCAATGAAGGAGAAAATCTTGTCTGAAATTTCAACCCCTTTTCGGCGCTTGATGACGTATTACAATGACCCTGAATACTTCTCTCAGATCCTAAAAATTGCCCTACCCATTACTTTTCAAAACTTTGTTTTCTCTGCCCTTAACATGGCCAGCATAATCATGATTGGACAAAAGGGCGATGTGGCTGTTGCGGCCGTTGGGTTGGCTGGCCAGATTTTCTTTTTACTGAATCTTGTACTATTTGGATTGGGGAGCGGGACAGGCATATTCACAGCGCAGCTTTGGGGTAAAAGAGACGTTATCAACATTCGAAAAGTATTGGGGTTGTCGTTGAGGCTGTCTCTCTGCACAGCTCTGGTATTTTTTATCCTATCCCAATTTTACGCAACCCAGATTCTAGGCATCTATTCAACTGACACTCGCGTGATTTCAGTCGGCGCAGAGTATTTGCGAATTTTTAGTTGGGGTTTTTTCTTCTTCGCCATCACCTTCGGATATGTATTTATCTTGCGTTCCACTGGTAACGTGCGCTTGCCAACAATCGCATCTGTTTTTTCTTTGTTCCTAAATGCCATTCTCACATATGCACTCGTTTTTGGAAAGTTTGGGTTACCGGAATATGGCGTGAACGGTGCCGCCATCGCCGTGATCATTGCTCGCGCGATAGAATGTGGAATCCTCCTGGCAGGCATCTACTTCCAGAAGGATTCCACTGCGGCTGCAACGATAACTGAATTATTATATTTCGATTGGAACTTTGCGTGGAAAATCATGAAACCAGTTATTCCCGTTGCGCTTAACGAATTATTCTGGTCGTTTGGTATCACTACTTATAATATTATCTATGCACGTATGGGCACTGAATCCATCGCCGCGATAAATATTTTCGGTACCATCGATAATATGGCTTTTATTTTTTTTATCGGCCTGGGAAATGCCACCGCTATCATTATCGGAAATAAAATTGGTGCACACGACGAGAATGGCGCATACACTTACGCGGGGCGCTCAATTGGATTGGCAATGGCACTCGGCCTCATCGTAGGTGGCTTGCTGTTGTTAACACGCAACCCTGTTCTAAGCCTTTTCAATGTATCCCCAAAGGTTATTGAATACGCTTACCACATCATGACGATCGCTGCTTTAGCTATTTGGCTGCGAGCAGCGAATATGGTGATCATCATCGGCACTTTGCGCAGTGGTGGCGATACAATGTATTCTCTTGTTCTGGATGGGTTTGTTATCTGGCTGGTGGGTGTACCATTAGCAGCGCTTGGCGCTTTCTACTTTATGTTACCAATCCAATGGGTATACATGCTTGTTCTCTCGGAAGAATTGACCAAATTCTGCTTTGGACTTCAACGTTATTTTTCTCATAAATGGATCAATAACTTGACAAAATTGGTCTAAATGAGCTCAGCCTTTTCCAATACATAAATATCATAAGCACTACGCAATTTTTTGGAAAAAATTCCTGGCTGCCCCTGCCCTACAGATTCTCCGTCTATAGACACAACCGGCACCACTCCACGCGAACTACTGGTGATGAAAGCCTCGCTAATCCAGGAAAGTTCAGCTATACGCAAAGGACGATAATCAATCAAAACACCCTCTGCTCGTATGAGTCTGAGAAGTACGCGTCTGGTAACACCCAAAAGAATACCTTTTCGGGCTGTAATCATTCTTGAGTTTTTCAAGGCATAAAAATTACTGGTCAAGCCTTCTAAGATACAACCATCTTTTTCGATCAAGGCTTCAAAAATATCCTTAGAAAGAAGCGATATACGTTCCTGCGCGCTTTTCTGGATAAACGTAGTGGATTTTATCCGCGGGTCTGGCCTTTCCAGATGTGATGTCACGACTTCTACCCCTTGTTGGTATATTCTTTCATCAAGAAGTTTTAAGGGCTCGAGCATAACAAATATCTGGCCGGGTTGCTCAGAAAGTGATAGACAAATGCGTACTCGCGCTTCCTGTGACTGGTAGAACTCTAGTAATTTTTTCAACCCCAGGCGCAAGTCCACAACGGAAACTGATGGTTCGATCCCTTTTGCGGCGGATGGAACAAATAATCTATCCAAATGCGCTTGTAATTCCAGCACCTTTTGTGCACCGCCAAACGTCCGAAAGGTGGAGTACACTCCTTGAGGAAGTTGCCGCGAAACATTATCCAGAGAATCCTCCGCTAGAAAAAACGGTAATTCTCGGATGGCTAAACTGCCGTTCAAAGCAAATACTTTTATACTCAATTTGATCCCATCAAAGCTTCTACAAATTGGGACACTCCTTGTGAAAATTAATCAAAAACTCCGACATTAGTTAGTAACGGTCAAACTCAGCTTTTCGCCAAGGTTATCTGAATAATATCCTGGACCCTCTGAACCATGCTGGATGGGTCCGGATGAAGTCCTTCAACTAGGAGGGCGCTGTCCAAAATCTGTTCAATAATCATATTATGCAATTCCGATTCGGGATCCAACTTTAGTAAGCTTTTTAAGATCGGATGGGATGGGTTCAACTCTAAAATTTTCTTGGAAACTTCAAAATCTTTGCCAAGATACTTATATACTCGCTGCATCTCTGGATTTAGACTACCATCTGGCTCCACCAGGCGGGCAACTGATTGAAATAGACGATTGCTACTACGTACATCCGTAACGCGATCTCCTAACACTTGCTTAAAGCGAGCGATGAGATTATCAAAATCCGTTTCATTAATTTTCTCTAGCTCATCCTGTTGGTCTTTAGGTTTTTCACTGACACTGTCATCGATCTGGGCAACGTTTTTTAGTTCAAAGTCTTTATATTTGTGCAAACCCATCAACATGAAAGAATCGATCGGTTCTGTCAGCAACAAAACTTCTGTGCCTTGTGTTTGAAAATAATCTAGATGGGGACTACGCAGTACAGACTTTGGATCTTCACCTAAGATAAAGTAGATAAGTTTTTGTTCCGCCTGCATTCGACCAACATATTCATCCAGGGACGAAAATGCATCCGAATGCAAATTTGTCTTGAAGCGCAATAATGAATAAATTTTTTCTGTGTCAGGCTGGTTGGTTGCTGCACCCTGCTTCAAAAACCCACCGAATTCTTTCCAAAAAGTCTGGTATTTGTCGACATCATTCTTTGCCAGGTTTTCCAACTCCTTGATAACCTGCCCTGTCAAGGCCTTCTTCAAGCGGGTCATCATATCGCTCGCTTGAACAGTTTCTCTGGCAACATTCAATGGTAAATCTTCCGAATCAACCACTCCCTGGATAAAACGAAAATGTTCGGGCAGTATATCTTTCGAATATTCATCGATCAAGATATTCCTCGAAAACAATTTCAAACCATCATCTTTTCGCAAGGAAAAAACAGCCCGTTCAGATTTTCCCGGTACATACAACAAAGCATAGTACTGAACAGGCGCATCAGCCATTGAATGGATACGCAGAAGTGGTTCTTCAAAATCGAGAGTTACCTGCCGGTAAAAATCCTTATATTGTTCTTCTGTAACTTCCTGCCTGGATGTTCGCCAAATAGCAGTTTGTTTATTTACCTGCTCAGTTTCATCGCCAACGTAAATCGGAAAGCCGATGTAATCTGAATATTTTCGAATAATCTCCTTCAAGCGAAAATCATTGGCAAATTCAGTTGCATCTTCCTTAAGCTTGATCTCAATGACTGTACCCCGCTCTGCCTTTTCGGCTGGAGCGATCTGATAATTATCCTCCCCGGTTGCATACCAGGTAACAGACTCGTCTTCGGGTCGGTAGGAATGTGATGTTACTTTAACCCATTCCGCCACTATAAATACAGAATAAAAACCTACCCCAAATTGACCGATAACCTGCGCGAAGTCTCCTTTTTGCTCCTTGGCTGCGGCTAAAAATTTTCGCGCGCTGGACTGGGCAATTGTTCCCAGGTTTTCGATCATCTCATCTCTATTCATACCAATTCCGCTATCCCTGAGCGTGATCGTCCGCGCATCTTTGTTTACTGAAAGACGAATGCATAATTCAGCATCTGCATCCAGTACGATCTGATTGGTAAGCATTTCAAAACGGAAACGATTAAGCGCATCCGATGCATTCGAAAGCAACTCTCTTAAAAATACTTCTTTATCTTTATACAAGGAATGTATAAGGATATTTAATAACTGTTTAGTCTCAGCTTTAAAGGAAAAGGACTGAGCATTATCTATCATTGGGGTTTGGTTTGATTCATCCATTTTTTTATCTCCTGTAATGACTTCACCCAAAAGGTTTCGGTTTACCACGTACAACGACACAGCTGATGATTTTATAGAATATGGTTATGGAATTAGCAGGGATTTCTGAAATCAATCCTTTTAATTTAACAGATAACAATTAATAAATTAATTGAATTTCTGAAAATATTTTACCTGACCAACCTATCTACTCAGCAAGAAGTTTGTTAGAAAATTATTAACGCACTACTCCATTAAAAACCCCACTAAAGTATCATTAAATGCTCTAAATTGATCTATTGCCACAGCATGCCCTGCCCCAGAAATGACGACCTGCCTCGCGCCACAAATACCTTCTACTAAAACCTTCTGATAAACGGGGGCAATGGTAGTATCTTTTTCACCACTGATGACCAATGTGGGAGCTTTAATTTCTTTAAGGCGCGGGCGCGAGTTAAATATCCCAAGATTACGCATTGCTGCCCTATAGGCACGCGGATCGGCAGAAGTTATTTGCTCTTCAGCCATCCTGCGCAATGCTTCCTGTCCAAGTTCAGGGAAAACGCGCCGAGCGACGATTTTTGACTGCGTGTCCAATCCCAAAGTGTGAACGACCAACGCGCGTTGAGCAAAGTAAAGCCACTGCGAGAGACTTGATGGACGTAAAACCGAAAACGTACTGACGAGAGCCAGCTTTCGCACCAAATGTGGATAGTCCAATGCGAATTGTTGAGCAATCACACCACCCATTGACAAACCAACAACGTGAACTGGGCCGGATTGGAGCGCAACAATTAAATCAGCCAGATCCCCTGCAACACGTTTAAAATTCCAGCCATGTCCGTCGTATTTCGAATCGCCAAAACCTGGAAAATCAGGCGCCAATGGGCGCAAACCCACTGCGATTAAGGCGTCAAACTGGAGAGTCCATGACGTCCCATTGGCGCCGAGCCCATGCAACAAAAAAACAACGGGAGAACCCTGTGAGGATGGGTCAAGGTAATGCAGGCTGGTTTTCATACAAGTATCTTGGGGGAATTATCCACATTTTCTCAATCAAAATAAATTCTGCCACATAGATCGCTAAGGTTACGGTGTACATTTCACCTCGCGATCTATGTGGCAGAATTTATTATCGAACCAACTACTTAGTATCGCCTGTTGGTGCTTTTGGCTCGTCTTCTTTCTTCTCACCACCAAGATTATCTTTGAATGATTTTAAACCACTGCCCAACTCGCCCAGTACTTTGCCAAAACGGCCTGGGCCAAACAGCACAATCACGATCACTAACAAAATTAGTAATTCGGGAACTCCAAGACGCATAGTTACTCCTTTAATACATTAATTGTGCACACTCCGTCTGCACAATTATCATATCACAATCGACATAGATTGCCTATCCTGCGCCTGTGACATCCTGCGCCTGTGCTAAGCGCCAGCGCCTGGTGTAGAACACAACACCGCCAACTCTTCCAACATTTTCCGCGCCGCCTCAAAATGGATGGTTTTAAAACCCAATTGCTGAGCAGCAGTAATGTTAATCGCAGAATCGTCAATAAAGACACATTCGCAGGCAGGGCGTCCAATTCGATCCAGCATCATCTGAAAAATTCGCGGATCAGGCTTAGCCAAACGTACAACCCCAGAAACCAAAATGGTTTCAAACTGGTAAAAAAATGGGTACTTATCCTTCACGAGAAAAAATTTTTCTTCAGACCAGTTCGTCAAGCCATAAAGTATGTGCCCACTTTCCTTTAGCATCCGGAGCGTATCCACAGTGGGTTGGATTGGTCCACTAATCGACTTCTCCCAATTTTCATCATAAGCCTTGATCAAATCGGCATAATGTGGAAAACGAGCTGATAAATCAGCCACCCCATCGGCAAAAGGTCGCCCTTTATCCTGTTCAAGATTCCAGGAAAAAAAGTCAATCTCTCCAAGAAATTTCTCCATCGCCCCGACATTTCCATCGAAATATTTTAGAAAGACGTTGCTCGGATTCCAATCTAGCAGGACTCCCCCAAAATCGAAAATAAGGGCTTCTTTTTGAGCCATCAGAGTCTCATATCCTCCTGTTCTCCATCAATAATAACTTTATAAATAAATTGAGAAACTATCTTACAACCAGGTCAAACCTTTAAGGATTCTTTACCGGTCTTTGCATTTAATCTTTTCAATCTATGCTCCAGTTCATCCATCCAATGTGTGTAAATATACTTCGGTAGTTCGGCACTCTCGACGTGTTTCATAGCTAAATTCGTCCATTCCTGAGCTGCGACGAGGTCGCGAAGCGTGTGTTCGTAATATTTGGCCAATTCAACGTGAGCATAAATATGTCCTTCAGCTGCGGCTTGCTGCCAGAGGCGTAAAGCCGTCTCCATATCACCGCGCTTGCGCTGGAGCGAGGATAAACGCCTAACAGCTTGCCAAAAATCTACCTCTGGTAGAGTTGTTTTCAACCCACGTTCATAGAGAAGAGCAGCATCATCCCATTTGTTCAAATCTTCGAACAGCTTTGCCAGTGCAATCACATCCTGCCCATGTTCCAGGTTACTACCATGCGGGTCAGCCAGCAGGCGAGTCATCAGGCCAAGTAGCGCGACCATAGCAACCACATCCATGGAATTATGATAAAACACCCCCTTTAGTGGATTAATATCACCATTACGTAGATAGTCAAAATACAACCAGGGGATTTCGTAGCCAGGCACTTCCTCGCTTGTCCGCGGAGCGAACATGATATGTTCTTCAAGATACTTTAGCGCCCGACTGGGTAAGCGATCTCGCCACAAACGACGCGCCAAAGGTAAAAGGTCGAGATGTGAAAATCCTTCAAAGGGGCAAGGAATATTGTTCAGCGTGTAACGAGTGCGCAGCAATGGCGCATCAAAAGCCTTTCCGTTAAAAGTTACCAATGCCTCGCTATGAGCCAGAAAATCAGCAAGCGCTTCCAAGAGGGCTGGTTCTTCGGCTGGGTCACGCATAAAAAAAATCGACAACTTGAATTCCCCACTTTCAGCAAACCGACCTGCGCCTACCATGAAGGCGTACGTGCCAGTTCCTCCCGACAAACCGGAGGTTTCGGTATCGATAAATGCCAATTGCGAAAGCTTCAAGTGGGCAAGGCGCTCATCGTGTGCCCACACCGAAATGGTGTTCATGGGCGCATCGAACAAGATAGGAACAGCTCCATGGCGGTATTCCGAGGGGAAAACTTGCTCTACCACAAATGTTTCGCCTTGGCACGTGGAAACCCAGCGTCCTCCAAGAGAATTTTCCAAGGTTGAATGGATTTTTCCAGCATTTTTGGGCGAAGAAGCGACTGGCTTGATCTCAGAAGTGCCAACCTTCACACCTAGCAATTTGAGTTTTTCTGCAAGTGAGGGCATATTGGAATTATAAACACAAAACCAGTTAAGAAACACCCGGTTTTCCGAAACAGGGAACATTTTCAATACAATCGTCGTTGTGTAGTCATAAACCAACTACCAAAGAGGAAACATGACGAAGACAATTTTACTAACGTTCGCACTTTTCATTTTGGCCGGATTGAACATCACAGCCTGTGTAAGCGCAAAAAAACCAGAGACATTGGCCGGCACCCAGTGGAAATTGGTCTCATACGGTTCCATTCACAACCCGACTCCTGCTGTACCGGATGCCAATACATCTCTCACTTTCAGCAAAAACGGAAAACTGAACGGCACCGTTGGATGTAATTCCTTCTCTGGGGATTTTGTGGTGGGTCCTCCTACAGGTCAGAACCAGGGAAGCAGTAACCGAATAACCTTCGGACCAGTCGCAGCGACCTTAATGGCCTGTCCAGATCCAATTATGCATCAAGAAAGTGTCATTTTCCAAATATTTTCCGGTACAACCAAATTCACGATCGAATCCGACAAGTTGACAATTACATCCAGCAATGAAGAAACCGAAGTCACTTTTGAGCAAATTGAAAAATAATAGAAGTTGGGAAAAACCTTATTTATCAACCAAATTAGAACAAAGAGATCGCAAAAAAAGAGACCTTCACCGCTGCCGTGTCAGTGCATTTATTATCGCCAATGTTTCGAGTTTGCCTCCTATCCCATTCTCGCCAGCAGGACCTACGCAAGAGGGGCAACCATCTTCGCATTGGCACTCCAGTACGAGTTCAAGCGCCTGCGACATTAGCTCCCTATGCATCTCAAATAATTTTTTACTAAAGCCAATTCCAGCTGGAACACGGTCATATAAAACTACTGCCGAAGCGCCATCTGCAAAAGCAGCCTGCGAGTCAAAGTAAACTCCCAAGTCACCACTGTCACACATCAGGAACAACGGTGCCAGTTGGCCCAAGACACTTGCCAGCCCTGCCAACCCGCTCCGCATGCGAACATTCTGCTCGACTTTTCTGTGGCACTCTGGACAAAGCGTAATCAGGTTTTCAAACTGATTAGCTCGAGCAACGGGAGCTAACGCCAGGGATTTAAGCTCATTAGCCAGACTCGGTTTCGGATTGCCAGACTCGGCCCGCAAAAATTGCCGGAATGGAATCTTATGATGTACATCGTGCTGGCGCGCGCCTTCTGGCGCACCGCACACTTGACAGCAAAAACCGTCTCTAGCTCGCACCCGCTCACGGATTAGCGGCCATTCTGGACCATAATCATTAGGCGCGTTGGTCCATAACCCGTTTTGAGCCAAGGTCTGTACCGTCTCATCTGCGATCGTGATCCAATAGCCTGTGGTTTGCAGCTCACTCGGGGGCAATTCAAGCGATTCTTGTCCAATAGTTTCACCCGTTGACCACATGCGCTTGCGAAAACCGGTCACCTGTGTGGTTACTTGCAAATCACCGTAAGCTTTCTCCCCGCCAAAGATTTTCTCGTTTTCCAGTAAGGTCGTCAGGCTCACAGTGGTTTCTTTCAACGCTTCTGTAAAGTAATCCAAGGTCATAGAAATAAGCGTGGCGGCATGTGTCTCGTAATTCAGCTCCTGGACAAAATACTGCTGGCCTTCGTGCAGATAAACTGCCCGGGGATGTACCATCCATGCCGCAGATTCCAAGTCAATTTCACCAATAATTTTTGACGCATCTCCATCTAGAGCATGCAAGATGAAATTTTGGGGTGAAGCGGACCTCAGTGACACTGTAGCTGCAGGATAAGCATCTGCCATCCAGAAGTATTTATCGTTGGAATAATAGGCTTCGTCGTTGCGCACTAAAAATTCGAGTAACTCTCCCACATCCAGGCCACCAAAGCCTTCCCCATTTTCAAAGGGATACTCGAATAAGGCACAACGCAGGTGGCTGAGCAGGATCAGGAGATGATCAGGGTTGATCAATGCCTGTTCAGGGGACCGAGCAAAAAAATATTCAGGATGGTGAGCCAGGAATTGGTCAAGTGGATTGGCAGTTGCGATCAGTATCGAAACTGCTGGAGCCGCGCCGCGCCCAGCTCGGCCAGATTGCTGGGTCACACTGGCTATCGTACCAGGATATCCTACTAAGAGTGCTGCACCTAGACCACCGATGTCGATGCCAAGTTCGAGCGCATTGGTAGCAACTACAAGCCTGACGCTGCCTTCACGTAACCCCTTTTCGATCTCCCTGCGCTCGGCCGGTAAATATCCGCTCCGGTATCCCCGCAAACCAGACTGCGCAACCGGTGATATGGAATGTCTGAGATGTTTCCCTTGTGACCAAGAATTGTTTATATCCTGAAGGAATTTTTTACCTGTCTCCTGTAAATATTTCAGGAGGATTTCTACGCTGCGTCGCGATCTGGCAAAAACAACAGTCTGAACGTTATAAGTCATCAACTCATGGGATAAACGAACGCTTTCCTGAATTGCACTTTTCCGCAAGCCGATCGCCTCATCGATAACTGGCGGATTATAAATCAGGAAGTGCCGCTCCCCTCGTGCTGATCCATCCGAATCTACTACGACAACCCGGGCTCCAATAAGCTTCGCAGCCAATTCGGCCGGGTTTGCGATCGTTGCAGAAGTGAGGATGAACTGCGGGTTGGCTCCATAAAATCCAGCAACCCGCTTCAGCCTCCGGATTACGTTAGCCACATGAGATCCAAATACACCCCGGTAGGTATGCATCTCGTCAATTACGACGAATCGAAGATTTCGAAAAAAATCCGCCCAGTTGGTGTGGTGCGGCAATATGCCGGTATGCAACATATCTGGGTTAGAAAATATTATATTGGAATTTTTTCGAATGCTGGAACGCTGTGATTGCGGCGTGTCTCCGTCGTATATCGCTGATTTCAAGCTAAAACCTGGAGATCCTCCTAGCAGATCTGCCAAACCGGAGCTTTGATCCTGAGTAAGCGCTTTGGTGGGAAAAAGATACAGCGCCCGCATATCCGGGTAATCAAGAATTGCCGCCAACACAGGCAAGTTATATGCCAGAGTCTTGCCGCTAGCAGTTCCCGTTGCCAGGACGACGTTTTCTCCATTGCGAGAATGGTCCCAAGCCGCAACCTGGTGACTATATAAGGAACATATCCCCCGCTTGCTGAGCACAGATACAATTTCCACAGGCAGGTCAGACGGAAAATCAACAAAAGCCGCCGGACGCGCAGGTAGCACCCGCCAGGTGGATATGTTAGGGCCAGTTTGCGTGTCATTTTTCCAATACTGCAGGAGGTCAGATAATCCCATTTCAAACGATCCCAAATAAAAATCAATTCTCTGAAAAGACAAATTGTATCTTATTTTACCAACCCGATTCAACGGCAATCTGGAGGCAAACTCCAGGACAGGCCGATTTTCCACAACAGGTTAGGCTCGCCCGTTGTATAATTATAGCCATGCTTACTTCACCCTTGCTGCGCGTGCTAGCTCCTAATGCTGTTCGAGTTACACATATTAACCCATCACTGGGATTTCCAGAAGATCGACCCTGGCAGCAAGACGTTTTGCTCCAAATACCTGAGAGCGAAAAACACGGAAATGCAATCACATTTTCTATGGAAAATAATCAGGGGTACGCAATAAACAGCCAGGGACAGAGCTTTTTTTGCGAACAGGCCGCCCCCATCCTTGGCATTCGCAAACATCGCCCATATTTATATTTCGACATTCCCCAGACTGCTTTCTATGCCGGTCAACACCGAATTGAAGATGGCATACGCCTAGAACTGAGGGTCGTCCCAGGTGAATCCTTCTACGGCTGGGGTGAATGGTTCAACGACTTCGAACGGAAAACGGGGCGGGTAAGCCTCGATAATCGTAATGCCCTTTTCGGTGAGCAGGCTCGCCTGACCTATTCAGGCTTGCCATTTTTTATCTCCAGTCAGGGTTTCGGTTTTCTCCTGCTCAATTCTTTTCGTTCACAATGGACGCTTTCCTCCGACAAAATGGTGGTTGAAGCTGATGGCCCAAACGCTGATTACATCCTCATATACGGCCCATCGTATAAAGAAATTCTGCGCACCTATACCGCTCTAACCGGACGTCCACCCCTTCTGCCGCGTTGGGGCTTTGGATTGTGGGTAACAAGTTACCCGCAGGAAAACCAGGACAGCGTTCTGGCCTACGTCCGACGTCACCGTGAGAAGAATATACCTTTAGATACGGTCATACTGGATTACCACTGGGAAGAGCGTTTTCACAATTTTCAATGGCGAAAGGAATTGATACCTAATCCTCCGGCACTGACAACTGGGCTCAAGGCCCAAGGTATCCACCTTGGCCTCATTTTAACCCCGTATTTAAACACTCACAATCGGCCCATCCAGAAATGGTTGCTAAATACCTTTGGTCACAACGTCACACCTGGATTGGAAGGAGACGATGAGCGCGCTCTGGATGAATTCAACGAAGCCAAGACAAACGGTTTTCTTGCGCATGAAAAGGTACGCTGGTGGTTTGGAGTAGGTGGGATGATCGATTTTACAAACCCGCTAGCCGTCGCCTGGTGGCAGGAAAAACTGCGCCCACTCCTTGAAAACGGTGCGGATTTTATTAAAAACGACGACGGCGAAGACCTCCCCGACGATGCCCAATCATTCAATGGTATGAATGGGCGTGAATATCACAACATTTACGGGTTTTATTACGGTCGGGCTACGTATGAGCGCTTTATTAGCTCAAAGGATAATGCTGAGAACGCTGAGATTGAACCTTTACAACCTCGCAAATTAATTTACGCCCGCAATGCATGGATCGGTTCCCAACGCTACCCGGCACTCTTCATGGGCGACCAGCAGGCTGATTTTGAAGGCATTCGGCGCAGTATCCGCGCCGGGTTAAACCTGGCGGTAAGCGGCTTCTCCTATTGGTCTGCGGATGTCTTCGGTCTTTCTGGTAAGACCACACCTGAAATTCACATGCGGTATGCTCAATGGGCTCTACTGAGCCCGGTAGCGCGTTATTTTGTGCGACCCCCGCAAATTGATGATACGCGTTTTCCCTGGTCGCACAATCCCCTGGTTGAGGCAAATTTCCGCAAGTATGCAGAATTGCGCTCACGCCTGCTCCCCTATTACAATTCTTTAGCCCACGAAAGCTACCTTACAGGTTTGCCTTTTATGCGCCCACTGATCCTCGAATTTCAGGATGACGCCCGTTTGCGCAGTGTGGACGACCAGATCATGCTCGGCAGCAGCTTGATGATCTGCCCGGTAGTTGAACCAGGCGCGATTTCCCGAAAGATCATCTTACCTGAGGGACTCTGGCATGATTTCTGGTCTGAACTCACCTGGCAGGGGCCAGATATAATCGAATACCCGGCTCCGCTTGACTGCCTGCCCATTCTGGTGAGAGGCGGAACAATCCTTCCAATGGCGCCGGTAATTAAAAACATCCCATCCGGGCATGTTTTTGACCAACTCAACTTGTACATCTGGCCACCTTACCCGGCCGTAGGAGTATTCATTGACGATGACGGTTTCTCGCAGGCATACCAGCATGGAGCCTTTTCATGTACCCACCTGCGCGCTGATGAAATAGGGGACCGTCTTGCCATCCACATATCAAGCGCGCAAGGGCAATTCAAAGATCAACTAATAAAACGCCAGATTAACATAAGCATCTGCAGGAATCAGAATAGAATCGTTGAATTTGCTCGAACAATGGCTGAAGACATCCCTGTCACGTTTACATCCGGAATGTTCAGCACCTTTTTAGAACAAATCATCTTAGAAGATACGCTTGTAGAGATCGACTTCCGCGCTTAAGGGACAGGTATGAAAACACACCAGCAAATCCTGATAATGACATTCATTGCCGCTATCCTGGCAGCCTGTAATTTGCCTGTGCGCCCGGTCTCAACGCCTGGCATCGACCAGGCCTTGGCAGGTACGATCGTAGCCTCGACCCTGGAAGCTCTGCGCACGAAAACGCCATCCAAGGCGATATCTGACCCATCCACCCCTCTACTCAACACCCCCATCTCGACCGCCATCCCCACATTCGTCGCCACCCAGGCAATAACTTCATCTCCGACAAGCACAATTACTCCCACATATTCTGTACCAATGCTCAGCTTTGCGGTTAATACAAACTGCCGAGAAGGTCCAGGAACGGAATACAAAGTAATCATCGTACTGCGTTCGGGGCAGCAGGCTGAAGCTGTTGGTGTACAGGGAAACTATTGGATCGCAAAAAACCCTAACGGGAATGAAACTTGTTGGGTCGCAAGCGACTTAGCAAGCCCCTCTGGGAGTATCTGGATGCTGCCGACCATAACAGCACCCCAATTGCCAACCCGCGAACCACCTCCCGCCCCGAACTGGTCAAAATGGAATTATGAATGTGCTTATGCATCTGGCGGCAGTACCATGACGATGAACCTGTTATGGACTGACCATGCTACCAATGAAACTGGCTATAGAGTATACCGGGATGGGCAGGTCGTTGCGACCCTGGGGCCGGATGCCAACAGTTATATAGACGTGGCTTTCTTGGAAAGTGGCAAGTCTTTTAGTTATTCTGTTGAAGTTTATAGTGATGCTGGTCAATCAAGCACCAGCACCATCAGTAAAGCTTGCCAATGATGAAAAAATCTGCACAAGATGGTCGCAATAAATTACTTCTTATGTTGGCTACGCGCATCGAGCGTTTGTCAGTCGATTCTATTTGGGCACGCCGAGCGAGTGGCTTACGTGGATCTCTTCTAAAGGCAATTGAACCCGACGATTCTGGAACGGAAATTCCACCCGAGCACCTAGATATGCTAATCGAGCTTAGTTTTGAAGTTTTACGCAGCGCAGCCAAGGAAATTCCGGATAGAGAAGCGCAATGGCGCAAGTATAAACAATCAGGAGCATGAATAAGAATATGCCGAAAAGCTACCAGAACACCAGCCCTACCCAATACCAGCGCATACCCAGTCACACTCGCAATGATGCCTGGATCAAAGAATTCCTGCAACAGGCTGCCATCGGCCATGTGGCGCACAGCCGAGACAACCAGCCATTTGTAACACCAACCAATTTCTGGTTTGACGAAGTCAATCACCGCATCATCTTCCATTCAAATATCACTGGGCGTACACGCGACAATCTGGAGCACAATCCAAAAGTCTGCATGGAAGCCAGCGACTACGGGCGCCTTTTACCGGCTAACACTGCCTTGGAATTCGGCATTCAATATCGTTCGGTAATGGTTTTTGGAACTGTGCAGATTCTGGAAGACCAAGATGAAAAAATATATGCTTTGAATAACCTCTTGAAGAAATACTTTCCGCGCCTGACGCCTGGAAAAGAATTCCGCCCGATCATAAAACAAGAATTGATGCGAACGACCGTCTATGCCATCCAAATCGAGTCTTGGAGCGGAAAGGAGAATTGGGGCGAACAAGCTGAAGAACTGCCAGGCTGGCCCTCTTTGCCTGAAGAATTGAAGAATCCTAACCCGGACAAGCCGGAACCAAACAGGAAAACGAAGAGGGAAAGTTGCTC
>CAZHWV010000080.1:0-19586 GCA_964536185.1 uncultured Anaerolinea sp.
AATTTCCAGAAAGAAAATATACGCCAATGGAGATCGAAGCTGCCTGGCAAAATACAATGGGCCATTTATAGGACATTAGGCGCTGCGGAGAAGGCATAATTAAGAAAAAATGGATCAGCGCATAAACGATACCAATAAAACCCAGAATAAACAGGATGTAATTCGGTTTGCCGGAGTAAATACTCTCAATCCCCGCCAGAATAAGTAGGCAGCAAAAAACAACAGATGCAAAGGCGGCAGGTTCTGCTAGCCGGCGAGCTTCCTGGTCAGTAACCTCCTTTGGGTAGATCACTCTGCGTGACATCCGATAATATGACCTTGTGGTTCGTTTGAGAAATGCGGCGCAGTTCTGGCTAAAAATGGATCGTCTGCAAAATGTTTGATCACATAATTTCTCCTATTATACGCGCATTATATCTGCGCCTATGGCTTGAAATAGTTCCTGACTGAGGTGTGTGCATTTCTTCACGCTTAATCGGTTATAATTTTTAGGTCCCAAAATATTTTCGCCATAATGCAAGCATGGTCAAAATACATGTAATTTACCTGTTGCGGCTTCCCAATCTTATGCAAACCGATCGGGATCGAAAAATCAACCCTAATTTCATGGTGGAAAATGAATAATCAGCCATTTGTTACTTTAAAAGAAATTGACGAAGTAGTGGCAGCCGTGCGCGCCCGAACCAAATATCAACCCAAGCTTGGGCTTATTCTTGGCTCAGGACTTGGAGGACTGGCAGATTCAATCCAAAAGCCGGATCTAATCCCGTTTAATGACTTACCCCATTGGCCGCATTCCACGGTAATGGGGCATGTAGGGCGACTGGTGATCGGCGAGCTTGAAAACCAAAACGTGTTGGTGATGCAAGGCCGCATTCATTTTTATGAGGGATATTCAATGTCCCAAGTGACGTTGCCCATTCGGGTGATGCAGCGTATGGGCATTGAGATCCTGATTGTGACCAATGCGGCGGGTGCGATTAACCCCGAATATTCCCCGGGCGATTTGATGTTAATTACCGATAATTTAAATCTGGTAGGCATGATGGGTTTTAACCCACTCATTGGTCCGAACTTGGACGAATTTGGTCTGCGCTTCCCGGATATGAGCCAGGCGTATGACCCTAAATTAAGCGATCTGGCTCGTGAGGCTGCAAAAGAGGCTGGAATTCTATTGCGAGAGGGCGTTTATGCTGGTTTAAGTGGCCCGTCGTTTGAAGGACCGGCCGATATTCGTTTCCTAAGCGCGATTGGCGCGGATGCGGTTGGCATGTCTACCGTCCCAGAAGTGATTGTGGCCAGGCATGGTGGCACAACTGTGCTGGGAATTTCGGGGATCAGTAACAAAGCCAACCTGGATGGTAATACGACCACTTCGCACGAAGAAGTGCTTGAAGCTGGAGCCCTCATGGTTCCCAAACTTGAGAAGATTTTACGCATTGTTCTGCGCAAAATTTAGCTTACTGTTAGTGAAAATTTGAGAACCCACTGTGGATGCGCTGTTTCGCTTCCTGGTCCAGTATGAAGTCCTTGTCTACCTGATCCTGACGATAGGAGCAGTGTTTGCCGCGCGCTCACTATGGAAGGCCTGGTCGGAATGGCATTCAGCCGTCTTTGGTCTGGAAAAGGAATTGTCCTTTCAAAAGGTGCGCATTTCAGGGGCGTTGTTTATTTTGTTGATTATGATCGGTTTGAGCCAGTTTTGCCTTGTCTCCTTTATTGTGCCTTTTCTACCTGCGACTACCTTTCAGCCAACTCCTACGTCCGATTTGCTTCAAACCCCTAGCCCGGTCGCGCCGCCCGGTGCAGAATTGACTGCCCAGATTGGCCTTCCCGCAACGCCAGCCGGAACTATCGGTTGCATCCCCGGTCAGATCATGTTTTCGTCGCCTCAGCCTGGTGGCGAAGTGCGGGGCAAAGCCATATTAACAGGTACGATCAATGTGCCTAATTTTGGCTTTTTTAAATATGAATATGCGCTGCAAGGAAGTGAAGCTTGGACTACCATGGCAGCGGGCGATAAGGTTATTATTGAAGGAGAATTGGGTGTGTGGGACACATCCCAGCTCGTACCAGGTGATTACCAGATACGACTGCTGGTAATCGACAACGTTGGCAAGCCCATGCCTGCTTGTATCCTCCCTGTTCGTGTGATTGCACCGTGATGCCTATGGCTGACTTTGAAATCCGAACCACTGTATCCACCGATCTAGCCCGCCTTTCGGCTTTGGATCATACAATTGACACTGATTATGTCTGGCAGTTGGATCTGCACCGTGAAGTTGGTCAGGTGGAAGTATCGCTGCGTGAAGTGCGCTTGCCGCGATCTGTCCGGCTTGAACATCCGCGCCTGGCCAGGGAACTGCCCGACACCTGGCATTTGCGCCCGATGCTCAGCGCGATGTTAGGTATGGAAGCTGTTGCCTATATTCGGTTTAGCGACGTTATCGTTCCACATGCGGTTTGGATCACAGATGTAATAGTGAGCCGGTCCTTGCGGGGGCAGGGTCTGGCACGCAAACTGATCGGTACCGCGGAGGCCTGGGGCCTTCAGCGTGGACTGCGCAGGGCAATTATCGAAGCGCAATCGAAAAACGCGCCTGCGATCCGCATGGTTCAAAAGTTGGGTTTCGAGTTCTGCGGGTATAATGACCAATATTATTCTACGAGGGATGTCGCCCTATTTTTTGCGCGTTCGATATAGCGAATATCAGATGGTCTTATCCGTTACTTTTGGAAGGTTCTTAGATGCTTACTGGTTGGGAAGATAGCCTTCTGGCGGGGATAAAAACTGTCAATCAAATGTTTACGGCGGGGATTGCTATCACCGCCTTCTCTCTGCTTATTTATGCGTTGACATTTAATTTGCGCGACCGCGTCGCGCGATCGTTTGCTACGATCCTGCTCTGTGTGGCGGTAATTTTTACCTGCGAGGCCATCCAGAGTACCGTACAAACCCAAAACCTGATTGAATTATTCTTGCGCTTGCAGTGGATGGGGCTCGTTTTTCTGCCGGTCTCGTATCTACACCTTTCAGACGCCCTGCTCGTTACTGCCGGGCGTCCTTCGCGTGGGCGGCGCCACATCTTTGTGCGCGTTTCTTATATCGTGTCAATAGGGTTTCTGGGGCTGCTGGCATTCGGAAAATTGGTTGGGCCAATGTTATTAAATGCCCAGCCTGCGCCATATCTGCAACGCACTATCTGGACAGAAATTTTCACGTTTTACTACTTGCTGATGATGTTCCTGGCGGGTATCAATTTCATCCGCGCCTATGGGCGGATGTTGACCCGCTCTGGCCGCCGGCGTATGTTATATCTGATGGCGGGCGCAACCGCCCCGGCGCTCGGGACTTATCCATACCTGTTGTTTGGTTCATCCTTCGCTGCGCATTTCCCGCTCGTGTTTTGGAGCATAGCGACGATCATTAACATCATCGTTGGCGCACTGATTGTAGTTATGGCGTATGCGGTGGCTTTTTTTGGTGTTTCGTGGCCAGATCGGGTCGTTAAAAGCCGTTTATTTAAATGGATCATGCGCGGTCCGGTAACTGCCTCGCTTGCCCTGGCGGTGTTGACCCTCGTGCGGCGCAGCGGCGAAGCTTTTGGTTTAACTTATAATGCCTTCGTCCCGGTCAGTATGGTGGCAACCGTGCTGATCATGGAGCACCTCATCACCCTGCTTGCGCCGTACTGGGAACGGGCTTTTTTCTTAGGCAGCGACCGCGCTGAGCTGCTACTGTTACAAAATCTTGACGAACGCTTGCTGACTCAGAGTGATCTGTACCAGTTTTTGGAGGCCATTTTAGCGGCGGTGCGTGACCACATGCAGTCGCCATCGGCTTTTGTCGCCGCGTTGGACAATTCTAGCCTGACTCTTCTGATCACTGCTGGGCGGCCATTTTCGGGAAAAGATCATTTATCAGAAGCGCTGCAGGAAATCAAGGAAGAAGGGCGAAAGGAATTCCTGTGGAATGATACCTGGATACTGCCTCTGCTTGCGCGGCGCAGCTCAGATATGGATCTGGACCAGACTCCACCATTGCTGGGTTTACTTGGCGTAGTCCCCCCGCACTCCAAGGTGTTGGAACCTGATCAACGCCAGGCTCTTTGGCTTTTGGCCGACCGTGCCGCGCTTGCGCTGGAAGACAGGTTGCTTCAACAGCGGGTGTTCCGCTCCTTGGAAGAAATCGAACCACAGGTTGAACTCATCCAACGCATTCGGGCATTGGGGCGTTACGACAGTATCACTGCCTTGCAAGAAGAACTGATGCCTGATTCAGATTTGGCTGAGCGGGTACGGGAAGCTCTCAATCACTATTGGGGTGGACCGAAATTAACCGAATCGCCATTAATGAATTTGCGTGTTATCAAAGAAACTGCCCAAAATGAATTTGAAGGTAATATGTCCAATGCTTTGCGAGCCATCCTAAAAAAAGCTGTCGATCAGACCCGCCCGGATGGCGAGCGTCGTTTTACCAGCGAGTGGATTTTATACAATATCCTTGACTTAAAATTTATCGAAGGTCGTAAAGTGCGTGAAGTAGCCAGCCGCCTGGCTATGTCTGAGGCTGATTTGTATCGCAAACAGCGCGTGGCGATTGAAGCGGTGGCCAAGGCAATTCTTGATATGGAAGCCAATTTTAACTCCCAATAGGAGGTGTATTAATGGTAGTCGCGAATAAATCTCGTTCGCCCGAAAGCTCCCAGCCCGAGCAGATTGAGTTTCCCAGCCCAGAACGTGACGAAGGTTGGTGGCAATCTGTTCTTGCAGATGAAGAACGAGTGGCACAGCCACCATTAGGTGGTCATCACATTCGTATTTCGGCGGATGGCTTGACAGAAGCCACAAAAAAAACTATTCAACAGGTGGAAACGGTAGTTGACATCCCACCAGCCGATTGGGATTTTGCCGAGACAGTCTATAAGCAGGACCAGATCATCTGTCTTTGTGTGAGTGGTTACAACCGTGGTGGTTTGCTGGTTGAAAATGACAAGCTGCGTGGATTTGTGCCGTATTCGCACTTGGTCGATATGACCTGCCAGACGGATCTGGAACGAGACAATTTCCTGGCTGAATACGTGGGCAAAGAGCTGCGACTGAAAGTGATTGAATGTGTACCTGAAGAAGGCCGGGTAGTTTTTTCTGAACGAGCAGCTCGTGCTGATGCGGGACGGCGTACCGAGCTTTTTTCCAGTCTGCGCCAGGGTGATATCGTAACTGGGGAAGTCACCAACATCACAGAATTTGGCGCTTTCATTGATCTTGGAGGCGTGGAAGGTTTGATCCACATCTCTGAGCTTTCCTGGGGGCGGGTGGTGCATCCAGCGCATATCTTGCAGTTGGGACAAAGAGTGGAAGTGCAGGTCATCGATATCCTGCCAGAACGCTGTCGTATAGCCCTCAGCCTCAAACGTCTGCAATCCAATCCCTGGGAGTTTGTCAGTACGCGTTATACCGCCAACGATATAGTCCCCGCCACAATTACCAGTGTTGTTTCCTTTGGCGTTTTTGCCAGGCTGGAAGAGGGCCTTGAAGGCCTCGTTCACGTCTCTGAGATGGAATTGGACGGCGCGGCAGTGCGTGACAGTTATTCAGAGGGGAAAAGAATTAATGTTCGAATCCTGCACATGGATCCACTACACCAGCGCTTGGGTTTGAGCCTGAAACTGGATGGTACAAATACAAATGCCTGAGAAGCGCCCATATCCCGCTGAAGAACCATCTTCTCCCGACTTGGTCGATTGGTTTCAGCGTGCCCAAAATCATTTTGGTCGTTTCGCCTTTGATATCGGCGGAGTGATCATCTTTGCTTTCGCGTTAATGACTCTTCTAGCCTTGCTGGAATTGACAGGTGGCTCGTTGCTTACCCCCTGGGCTTTAACCTTATGGCGTTGGCTAGGTTATGGTTCTGTGTTCATCGTTATCGCCGCCGGGATGGGTGGCTTGATGCTGATGCGTAAACAAATGGAGGGCGAAAAAAGAATTCGTTGGTGGCGCGTGATCGCTCTCGAAATAGCAGCGTTCTTCACCCTGACCCTGTTTGCCATCCTTGGCGGAACATCTGTGGAACGAGCCAATGCTGGTATGGATGGCGGTTACACTGGTTGGGCGTTGGCCCAATTGCTCAGCCGTCTATTACCGGGTGATATTTTTCGTAATTTCCTGGTCGTTTTGGGTTTACTCATCTTTATTGTCCTGGGGTTAAACTTGTTGCCGAAATTTGAAGCTGTTTTGTGGAAAATTGCAGGTGATGCGCCTGTGACAGAAACAGAAACTCAGGTGTCCATTCCGGAGACCAGGCTCCAGCCCAATGCGGATCCAACGCCAGCGCAGGCGATAAGCTCCTCAAAGAAGTCAGCACCCCTGCCATTGGAATTCCGCAAAAACTTTAAAGTTCCCGAAGCGCAGAATGAAAAACCTGTTTCGCCTCAGCCGCGCAGCGAAAATTTACCGCCTTTTAGCATGCTGATCGGTGAGCAGTCTGCCCGCCCAGACGAGCGCACAATTAATATGACCGCTGGCTTGATCGAGAAAACGCTTTCAGAATTTGGTATACCCGCGCAGGTGGTTGGTTTTCGGATTGGCCCAACTGTGACACAATTTGCCGTCCAGCCTGGTTTTATCAAAAAAAACGGCAGCAATGAAACAGATGCCGTGCAAATGAAGGTTCGCGTGGCACAAATTGCTGCGCTTCAAAAAGACCTGGCGCTGGCAATTTCTGCTCAGCGTTTACGTATCGAGGCTCCGGTTCCCGGGCGTTCCTACGTGGGTATTGAAGTTCCCAACGAGCATTCTTCTTTAGTTCGATTGCGCCCGATATTGGAAAGTGAAGCATTTGGGAAAGGCGCAAAGCTCGTACCCCCGCTGGCGATTGCCTTGGGGCGCGATGTCTCTGGCTTACCGCTGGTGGCAGACCTGGGACGCATGCCTCACATGTTGGTGGCTGGTCAGACCGGCTCAGGCAAATCAGTTTTTATCGCTGCGCTGGCTGCCTGCCTGGCTATGAACAATACCCCGGAAGAATTGCGCCTGGTAATGATCGATGTCAAAATGGTTGAACTCCTACGCTTTAATGGCTTGCGACATTTATTTGGCAAGGTCGAAACCGATGTCCAGCGCATTCTGGGTGTTTTGCGATGGCTGGTGGTGGAGATGGAACATCGCTACCGCTTGCTCGAAGGCATTCATGCCCGTGATATTGAAGCCTATAATCACAAAGCCAAAAGCCGCATTCCGCGCATTGTGGTCATTATCGACGAGCTTGCAGATTTGATGATGTCTGCCCCTGATCAGACAGAACACCACCTTGTCCGCTTGGCCCAAATGGCGCGCGCTACTGGTATTCACCTGGTTGTGGCAACCCAGCGACCCAGCACTGACGTTGTTACCGGTTTAATCAAAGCCAATTTTCCGGCGCGCCTGGCTTTCTCGGTGGCATCTGGCATTGATAGCCGTGTCATCCTGGACAGCACTGGGGCCGAATCCCTGCTGGGTCATGGAGACATGCTCTTCCTCAACCCGGAAGTGGGCAGCCCAATCCGCGCGCAAGGCGTGTGGGTAACTGATCTGGAGATCGAGCGTATCATCGCTTTCTGGCAGAAAAATTCTACACCTGGAAATGAAACCCCTCCCTGGGAAACCCTGCTTAGTGAGCCCGATGAAGGTAGCGATGATGCCATGTTGGAGCAAGCCATTGAAGTTGTCCGCTCTTCACAGCGGGCCAGCGCATCCCTTTTGCAGCGGCGTTTAAAACTTGGCTACCCGCGAGCTGCGCGCCTGCTTGACCAACTTGAAGAGATGGGTATCGTTGGCCCCTCGCAGGGTGGCGGACGTGAACGGGATGTGTTAATCGAACCAGGTGAAGACGAAGTTCCAGATGAACTTGATGAATAGATGTACAATCTACCTTTCCCTGCCGCCTTATGTTCTTTTTGGGAACACTAAAGCTGTAGCGATATGCTCAGCAAATCGGTATGCATGGAACGTAGAATGATTTAATTCTTATGGGTAAATTGATTGTAGCCCCAGCAGGTTGAGAGGAATTTTCGGAAATGGAAACGATTAACAATAAATCCAGAACAAAAACATTTACTGATTATATGCGTGTCTGGTTCAAGGGGGTGCTTGACCCGATCGGCACATTATTAAACCGTATTGGGGTAACTCCCAATATGATGACCCTGCTCGGGCTGTTGGGCAACATGATTGGGGCTTGGTTCCTGGCGCAGGGTAATATGCTGCTGGGTGGCGTCTTCGTGCTTATCTGCACTCCTTTTGACGCGCTGGATGGTACAATGGCGCGTTTACGCGGTGAGGCCAATGAATTTGGGGCGTTCGTCGATTCTGTGACAGATCGCTATTCTGAGCTATTTATCCTGGGCGGGTTGTTGTTTTACTTTACGACTCACAATGATCCCGTTTCCACCATTGTGGTCTACTCGGCGGCAGCCGGTTCAGTGCTGGTATCTTACGTCAAGGCCAAGGCCGAGGCGCTTAAGTTCGATGCCAATGTCGGTATTCTGACTCGCATGGAGCGTTATCTGGTGATTGCGCCGCTCTTGTTGTTCAATCAGCCAGTCATCGCTGTCTGGATTGTAGCAGTGCTGGCAAATATCACAGCCTTACAGCGTTTCTGGAAAGTTCGCCAGCAATCCAGGCAGCAGGCCAAATAGTGGGAGATAAACCAAATGCAGTTCGCTTTTGATGGTATTCATTTTATTGTATGGGGACAAGAGTTTACGCTTTATTATTACGGGATTATCCTGATGAGCGGGGCAATGGCCGGTGGTTGGTTGGCTTACAAAGAAGCCGCCCGCCGGGGACATAACCCGGAAATCGTCTGGGATTTACTCATTTGGCTGATTATCGGCGGAATCATTGGCGCGCGGCTGTGGCATGTTTTTACGCCATCGCCATCCTTGATTGCCGAAGGTATCGATACCAAATTCTACCTGACCCACCCGCTTGATCTGCTCAATATTCGCCGTGGAGGCTTGGGGATTCCAGGCGCGGTTATTGGTGGAGCACTGGCCTTGCTACTCTTTACCCGCCAAAACAAGCTGAACTTTATCGAGTGGACCGATATTGCCGCGCCTGGCCTGGCGCTGGGTCAGGCCATTGGACGTTGGGGTAACTTCTTCAATCAGGAACTCTATGGTGCGCCTACTAGCTTGCCATGGAAAATATTCATTGACCCCCTTCACCGCCTGCAAGGCTTTAGCGAGAAGGAATATTATCACCCCTTGTTTCTCTACGAATCACTGTGGAACCTGGCCAACATGGGCTTACTTCTTTGGCTCACGCGCCGGTTTCGTGGCGCAGACCGGCTTAAAACGGGCGATGTCTTCCTCGTCTATCTGATAGTTTACCCTTTTGGGCGTTTCCTGCTCGACTTCCTGCGCCTGGATGCCTCTCAGCTGGGTGGTGTCAACGCCAACCAGACTTTCATGGCCATTGTAGCCGTGTTGGGCGCAGCAGCGTTATTTTGGCGACACCGCCCAAACAGAAAAATCGTTGCATCTCACCCCCAAACATAGATTGAAGATCCAAAGGCTGTAGCATGATTCAATGTGAAGACCTTAGCAAAAATTTTGACTCTTTCAAAGCCGTAGATGGCGTGACCCTTGACATCCAGCCTGGAGAAGTGCTGGCGCTGTTAGGTCAGAATGGGGCGGGAAAAACCACCACTGTGCGTATGCTCACTTCCGTGCTGACTCCTACCCGTGGCTGGGCCAAAATTGCGGGTTATGATACGGTCAGAAGCCCTGCTCAGGTGCGCGCCTCGGTCGGAGTGCTGACCGAGATGCATGGTCTCTATGGGCGCATGACCGGTTATGAATATCTAGATTTTTTTGGTCAGATTTATGAGCTTGATAAACCAACCAGGGAAAGACGGGCAAAAGAATTATTAGAATATTTTGGGCTGGCACAGGCGGGCTACCGGCGTTCAGGTGAATACTCTAAGGGCATGCGCCAGAAACTGGCCCTGGCGCGCGCGCTTATTCACGAGCCCCCGGTACTGCTGTTGGATGAGCCGACCTCAGCCATGGATCCTGAAAGCGCCCAACTGGTGCGCCATGAGATTGCCCGGCTGCGCTCGTCACAGCGCGCAATTATTATTTGTACGCACAACCTGGCCGAGGCCGATATGTTAGCCGATAAAATTGCCATCATCTATCGTGGGCGTATTTTACTAAGCGGCAGCCTGGAAGAGATGCGCGTCAGGCTACTCGGGCCGGCGGAATACGATGTCAAGTTTTCAGGTAATTACGAATTGTGGCCTGGGAATAGTCCCGATTCCAGGAACGGGCTTGAAAAATTGATCGTTGGTTTGCATTTGCCGGACGGAGTGAACCTGCTGGATATCTGGGACGATGGCTTCCGTTTCCGTGTGAAAAATCCGATTTTGGCAAATCCGCTCCTTCTCGAACAATTATTCACATCCCAGGCTCCGCTTGTCTCTGTTCAGGAAGTGCCCCGTACGCTGGAAATGTTGTATCTTAAAGCAATGTCCCAGGCCGCGGAAGGTGTACTATGATGTCTTTTAAGCGGACCTGGCGATTTGCCGTGCAAATTGTGGCGAAACGCGAGCTGGTAGACCAGATGCGCGATTGGCGTATTTTGCTACCGATGATTATTTTAACCCTGTTCTTCCCTTACTTGATGAATGTGGCTGCCAAAACCATCGTTGATTACATTAACCAGTATGGCGCAAACATGATTGCCAGCCGTATGCTTCCATTCTTGATCCTGGTGGTGGGATATTTCCCGGTTACTGTTTCATTGGTGGTGGCCTTGGAAGCCTTTGTGGGCGAAAAAGAACGCGGTACTATTGAGCCCCTGCTCACCAGCCCCCTGGCGGACGAGCATCTTTATCTGGGAAAATTGTTCGCCGGTACGATCGTACCGTTGACTGTGAGTTACATTGGTATTGCCTTGTATATGGCTGGGTTGACCTGGCAGGGTATCAAGTGGCCTGATTGGGGCTTTATTTCCCAAACATTGGCGTTAACGGCTGTTCAAACACTTTTGATGGTCAGCGCCGCCATCGTTATCTCCACCCAGTCAACCACCGTGCGGGCCGCCAATTTGCTGGCTTCATTCATTGTTATCCCGGTCGCCTTACTTATCCAAGGTGAGAGCGCACTGATGTTCTGGGGCACCAATGATGTCCTCTGGTTCGCAGTGCTGGGAGTTGCCTTGATGAGCGTGCTCATCATCCGGCTAGGGATTGTCCACTTCAAGCGCGAGAATTTGCTTGGTCGCGAAATTGACATGCTCAGTTGGAATTGGGTCTGGCAAACCTTTCGAAAGACTTTCTCCAGCTCTGATGAGCCTTCTCGCCTTTTCCGTTACCTGGTTTCCAAATGGAAGCGCCACAACGGCCCGGAAAACGAAAGTTATTCCTTGCGTGAGGCTCTCTGGTTAGACTTGAAGCAGTTGTTGCGCTGGTATCGAGAAGATGTCAGCCAGGCCTTGCGCCGTTTGGCGCCATCCTTCTGGATTACAATGTTGATCGGCGTGGGAGCAATCCTGGGAACATATTTTTATGTCAATGCCAACCTTCAACATGTGCTTCTCCCGGATGACAAGATTAAGGAAGCGCTCAAAACTATAAGCGGTTTTTTGATGAGCGATAGTTCAGAGAGTTTTTCGTCGGGGATGTTGTTCTGGAACAACTTGAGGGCAGAATTGGTGATTCTGGTCCTGGGCATGTTTTCGTTCGGCGTCCTGAGTGTTTTTGCGTTTATCGCTAACTTTGCTCTCATCGGCGCGGTTTTGGGTGCCTTGCCAGCGGTAGGTCTTTCTCCCTGGCTGGTTTTTGTCAGCGGTATCCTGCCGCATGGCATCGTTGAACTGCCATCCGTTACCTTGCTTACCGCAGCGGCCTTGCACATGGGTTTGCGCCTGGTAACACCTGAGGCAGGCCGCTCAATTGGTGAAACCATGATTGTCACATTGGCCGACGTCAGCAAAGTTTTGATCGCAGTGTGTATTCCCTTGCTTATTCTGGCTGCTTTGCTGGAAGCCAATCTTACCCCACACATTCTGATTGCTGTAATCGGGCATTCTCTCGAGCTTCAACCATAATGGCACATCTAATCATTCTCGGCTCATCGAATGCGATCCCATCGCCTGGTCACGAAAACACGCACATGGCGATTATTACCCCTGAGCGTAAGGTGTTGATCGACTGCGCTTCCAGCCCGGTGATTCGCTTGGAGCAAGCCGGTGTGGAAATTAACTCGATCACCGATATTATCCTGACCCATTTCCACCCGGATCATGTTGCTGGTTTACCATTGCTGCTGATGGATATGTGGCTGATGGGCCGCCGGCAGCCGCTGAACATCTATGGGCTGAAATATACGATTGATCGCGCTGAGACCATGATGGCCCTGCATAATTGGGCTGAGTGGCCGGGCTTGTTCAAGGTTAACTTTTGCCCGGTCTTGGCTGAAAACAGGGCTATTGTGTTAAGCGACGCGCATATGTGCATTTATTCTTCCCCGGTCAAGCATTTTTTGCCCACCATTTGTCTGCGGCTTGATCTGAAAGCTGCAAACACAAAGAGCATTGCCTATTCTTGCGATACCGAACCCTGTCAGGCTGTCGTGGATATTTCCCAGGGTGTTGATATTTTGTTACATGAAGCAGCCGGACCATCTGCTGGGCATTCTTCAGCTTTCCAGGCCGGGGATCTGGCCCGCCAGGCCGGGGTCGGCGCACTTTATCTGATTCATTACCCTACAGGGCGTTTTGCTTCTGGAGACCTGGTTGCTGAAGCCAGGCTGAAATTTCCGGGCAAGGTGCTCCTGGCAGTCGATTTTATGAAGATCGACTTGGGCGAAAACACTGATTAGTTTATTACACCGATTCTCTTCCTGCCCTCGAATTTTTTATAGGACGGGAGATCGGACTATTCCATACCTCAAGGTGAAAAAGATGCGTACTCCATTTGTAGCTGGAAACTGGAAGATGAACAAAACGGTCGCTGAAGCGCGCGAACTTGTTGCAGTCATGGGCAAGGACTTAAAAAACGTCAAAAACGTAGAAACGGTGCTCTGCCCACCCTTCATTTCGCTGCTAGCGGTGGCGAATTTGATTGGTGGAACAGATCTCGGACTCGGCGCCCAAAACATGCATTGGGAAGATAAGGGCGCCTTCACCGGCGAAACCTCTCCCGGAATGATTAAGGAATTCTGTAAATACGTCATTCTGGGCCATTCAGAACGCCGCACTTACTTCGCTGAGACCGATGAAACGGTCAACAAGAAGGTACTTGCTGCCCAGAAACACGGCTTGACTCCCATCGTGTGTGTTGGCGAAACCCTGGCCGAGAACGAAGCCGGACAAACCGCAGAAGTTGTCCGCCGCCAGACGCTGGCTGGCCTTAAGGGTCTGGATCCGGCTTTTGCAGCCCAAATTGTGGTCGCTTATGAGCCAGTTTGGGCTATCGGAACCGGGCGGGCATCCTCAGCTGAAGGCGCTGAAACTGTCCACCGGGATGTGGTCCGCGCGGCGTTAAAAGACCTGTTTGGCTTTGAGACTGCTGAAGCCATCCGGATTTTGTATGGGGGTTCCGTAACGGCTGCCAATGCCGCCGAGTTCTTTGCCCAGCCCGACATCGACGGCGCTCTGGTGGGCGGGGCCAGTCTGAAGTCAGATGAATTTATTGCTATCGCCAGAGCAGCCGCAAAATAGCAACCCCAGGGTTCGCTCCTTGCACTGGGTGAATTTCGCGACAATCCGCTAAACCAATCCTTGTTGCGCGGGACGGGCCCTGGATTACTTCCATGCTGACTTCCTTCGATGGTCTGTTCTGGATTCTTGCTACCCTGGTTATTCTACAGGTTTTTCAGCGCAGCCTGCACCACGAGATCCATGCAGTTTTCCTGATTATCACGCGTAACTCAAATATAACCGTTGGTGTGTTTGCATTGCTCTTTTTCCCAGGCGTCTTCTTGCATGAACTCAGTCACCTCGTCATGGCGAAATTGCTCGGGGTGCGCACGGGCAAGTTCTCGCTCCTGCCTCAGGTAATGCCTGATGGGCGCTTGCGGTTGGGCTATGTTGAAGCAGCCTCTACGGATTTTTTTCGCGATTCACTGGTCGGCGTGGCACCGCTGCTCAGCGGATTGGTGTTCATCGCTTTTGCCGCCAAGACGCCCATGCACTTGACCATAATGTGGGATACACTCCGCCATGGGCAGTGGTCATTATTTTTGCAGGGGTTACAAATCCTGCCGACTGTCCAGGATTTTTGGATCTGGTTCTATGCTACTTTTGCAGTATCCACCACCATGCTTCCGTCCGAATCTGACCGGCACGCCTGGCTGCCTCTGGGGGTGATTTCTGTGCTGCTGCTCGTGCTGGCCAGCCTGGCCGGTGCCGGTCCGTGGATGTTGGCAAACCTGGCGCTGCCGTTCAACCAGTTTTTACGCGCTGCAGCGCTGATTCTTTTGGTGAGTATCATTATTCACTTTATTCTAATTCCGCCCTTGATTTTGATCCACCGGCTGTTGGCGCGCCTGACTGGTTTGGATGTAGGCTGATCTGCCTGGCGACTTTTACGACAAAGATATTGTCACAATAATCAATTCTGTAAGAAAATCACCCGTTGGTCCTCTTGTAACCACTTTATAACTATGCTAAAATTTCGCTGTCACCCCACATACAGGGGATTGTATTTTGTGTATTGCCATATCTGGCGGCAACATTTGTTCTAATCACAGAGGAGCCTTATGCGCTGCCCGTATTGCCAGCATCACGAATCTAAGGTGATCGATACGACTCACGACAGCCATGGCGGAATCCGCCGCCGTCGAGAGTGTTTGAGCTGCGGACAGCGTTTTAGTTCCTATGAACGCCCGATCCTTTCAACACCGCTGTTAATCAAGCAGGATGGCACTCGCGAAGAATTTGATCGTGAAAAGCTGGCGCGAGGCATTCGTATTTCGTGCGCCAAACGCCCTGTTTCGGCTGCGGATATTGAGAGACTCATTGGGCAGGTAGAATCTGAACTGCAAAAAATGGGCAAAGCTGAGGTTTCGTCGCGCATTGTGGGGGATATGGTTATCAATGGATTGAAAGAACTCGATCAAATCGCTTATATTCGTTATGCAATCGTATATTTGCGCCTCGATGATCTGCACGCCTTGCGCAGCGAAATCGACCGGTTGCTTGACGCGTAAGTTCCCCCGCATTTGTCTTTATCGATAAACTCTTATAGGAGAGCATATATGGTCGCGAGTGAAGCTGTTTCCAGGCACGGTATCTTATCTACCCCAGCCCTTCCGGGTGATCTGCCCAAAATAAATCTAACTGAAAACGCCCGCCAGGTGTTGATTCGGCGCTACGTGCGCCGAGGTGATGATGGCCTGCCAGCTGAAACCGTGGAGGAGATGTTCTGGCGCGTGGCTTATCATGTCGCCAGGGTCGAGCAGACCTGGGATAGCGACCCTATGACCCGCGCTCGCGAGTTTTTCACTTTATTGACCGGTAAGAAATTTTTCCCCAATTCCCCAACCTTTACCGGGGCGGGCACTCCGCTTGGTCAACTGGCAGCCTGTTTTGTGCTGCCAATCACTGACGATATGGGCCGTGACCCGGCTGGGATCTTCCAATCTCTGCGTGATGCAGCTCTTATCCAGCAGACCGGTGGTGGAAATGGATTCTCCTTCTCGCGCTTGCGCCCAAAAGGAGGCCTGGTAAAAACATCTTCCGGGCAAGCCACCGGGCCAGTGGGATTCTTACGCGTCTATGATCATGCCTTTGGCGAGATCGCTCAGGGTGGTACGCGACGCGGCGCCAACATGGGTGTGCTGCGCGTTGATCACCCGGATGTGGAAGATTTCATTACTTCCAAAATCAGTGAAAACGCGATTACCAATTTCAATATTTCTGTTGGCATCACGGATGCTTTTATGCAGGCCGTCAAGGATGACCAGGATTGGGATCTGGTCTTCCCGGATATTTCATCGCCCCATTACCGCAGCTTTCGCGGAACCATCGAGCAGGCGCGCGAGCAGGGTATTCCGATCAAGGTGCATAAGACTGTGCGCGCCCGTGCTCTCTTTAACCAGATCGTCAAACAGGCGCACCACAATGGCGAGCCTGGCGTACTTTTTTTGGATGCTGCCAACCGTCAAAACCCGGTGCCGCATCTTTACCCGCTCGAATCGACAAATCCATGCGGGGAACAGTGGCTTGGGCCTTATGAAAACTGCTGCCTTGGCTCGGTGAACCTGGCCCAACACCTGGGCCCGGATGGGACAGTGGATTGGGAAAGTCTGCGGCAGAGCGTGGCGCTTGCCACCATCTTCCTGGATGATGTGGTCGAGGCCAACGCCTACGTTCCGGCTGTGCCCCAATTGAAGGAGGCTGCCCATCGCGCCCGGCGTATTGGATTGGGCATTATGGGCCTGGGTGATATGATGTACCATGTCGGCGCGCGTTATGGTTCGCCGGAAGGGCAGGAATTTGCAGCCCAGGTAATGGAATTTGTGCGTTACCACACCATGCAAACCTCAATCGAACTGGCCCGGTCGCGCGGCGCTTTCCCTGCCATCACCGGCTCCATTTACGACCCGCAGAACCTGCGTTGGAGCCCGCCCCAACCTCTCAGTCCCTATCAAGGCAACTGGAACCGGCCTATTCTGGATTGGCAAACCATTCTCAGCGGGTTACAGACCTTTGGTATTCGCAATGCAGCGCAGACGACAGTAGCTCCTACAGGAACGATTGCGACTGTAGCAGGCTGCGAGGGTTATGGCTGTGAACCTGTCTTTGCATTAGCCTACATTCGCCATGTTAACGACAATGGTCAGGATCTGAAATTGACCTATGGCTCGCCATCCTTTGAACGAGCGCTCGAAAACGCAGGCATAGACAGTCAGTCGCGCCAGGAAATTTTTGAAGAGGTGATGAAGCATGGCACCTGCCAGAATGTGCCTTCGGTACCCGAGAATATCCGCCGCGTGTATGTGACCGCCGGAGATGTTAGCGCTGAAGAACACGTCCGTATGGCCGGCGTTTTGCAGGCTTTTGTGGATAACTCTATCTCCAAAACCATCAATTTTCCCGAAGATGCGACAGAGCAGGATGTATCCAAGGCTTACATGCTGGCCTGGGAATTGGGCGCAAAAGGTATCACTGTTTATGTGACCGGCTCGCGTGATAAGGTGGTCCTGGAAACACATGCCACTGCTGGAAAGAAACAAGTCGACCTTCCGGCGGAAAAGGGTCTGCCGGTTGCCCTGGAGCAAAAAGTGATCTGGCATGATACCAAGAAGCCGCGCCCACGCACCCTGCATGGGACAACCTATACTGTGGATACCCCCCTGGGCAAAGCTTTTGTGACAGTCAATGCGAATGGCGGCGACCAGCCTTTTGAGGTGTTTGTCAATACATCCAAGGCTGGTTCGGATACGGCTTCTGTTTCCGAGGCCATCGGGCGCTTGATATCCTACGTCTTGCGGCTGGCTTCACCCGTTGCGCCGATGGAGCGCCTGCGGGAAGTGGTCAGCCAGCTGACCGGCATTGGCGGTGGGCGTTCACTGGGCTTCGGACCGCACCGTGTGCGTTCTCTGCCCGACGGCGTTGGTCAGGTTCTGGATGAGTACCTGCGTGCCCGCGAAGGCGAGCCAAAAGGCCATGAACTGGTCAATACTGGCAATTTATTGCTGCCAACCAATGAGAGTCCTGCGCCAAAGTCAAACGGTAACGGTCATCACGAGATAGCCATGCAAATCCCACTGATGAAAATCGGTGACTTGTGCCCTGAATGTGGTGAAGCCGCCGTGGTGAATGAAGAAGGTTGTCGAAAATGTTACGCTTGTGGGTTTAGTGAGTGTTAGTGCCCATGATCAGAATTTTTGATGTCGAAACCGCCAAAAAAAGCATTCTAAAACGTATTCCGCCTGACGAAACCAGGGTAACGCCAGCCGTGCTAGAACGCCTGGCCGCCACCTTCGGAGAAACGATCAATGCCGAAGAAGCCGTCAAACGAATCTTAGCGGACATACGCGCCAGAGGTGATGCTGCCCTGCGCGAGTGGAGCGGACGTCTGGACGGTT
Source organism: uncultured Anaerolinea sp. (assembly GCA_964536185.1). Taxonomy (GTDB): domain Bacteria; phylum Chloroflexota; class Anaerolineae; order Anaerolineales; family Villigracilaceae; genus UBA5195. The sequence goes on from CAZHWV010000080.1 coordinate 18,081, forward strand.
TCCCTGCCGGTGCGCCCCTGCGCGTCCCCGCTGAGGCTCTGCAGGCTGCCCTGGCTGCCCTGCCGGCTCCCGAGCGCAAGGCCCTGGATGTTGCGGCTGAGCGCATTCGTGAATTTTACCGCCGCCAACCGCTGAGCTCGTGGTTCACCAATGATCTGGGCGGCACCCTCGGCCAATTCATCCGCCCGCATAAACGCGTGGGCCTGTATGTGCCTGGTGGCACGGCTCCGCTGCCCTCATCGGTACTGATGTCGGCCATACCGGCTCAGGTGGCGGGTGTAAAAGACATCGTCGTTGTTACACCACCCTCCAGGGGGCAGGTCGGTCTTGTCCCAGAGATTATCCTGGCGGCTTGTGCGCTGGTCGGGGTGAGCGAAGTTTATGCCATGGGCGGAGCGCAAGCCATCGCGGCCCTGGCCTATGGAACCGAATCAGTTCCGGCGGTGGACAAGATCTTCGGCCCAGGCAACTTATTTGTGACTCTGGCCAAGCGCCAGGTTTTTGGCGCAGTTGGCATCGATGGCCTGGCTGGCCCAACCGAAACCGTGGTCATTGCCGATGAAAGCGCCAAACCAGCCTGGGTTGCTGCCGACTTGCTCGCCCAGGCCGAACACGACGTACTGGCTTCCGCTATCCTGCTCACCCCCTCGCGGAAACTGGCTGAAGCTGTTCAGGTCGAAGTTGGGCGTCAGATGGAAACCCTTCCGCGCGCCGATATCCTGGCCCAATCCCTGCCTGGGCAGAGCGGGATTGTCATCACCCGTGACCTGGATGAAGCTGCCGAGTTGAACAACCGCTACGCCCCGGAGCACCTTTGCCTGGTAGTGAGCGACCCCTGGGCCCTCAGCGAAAAAATCACCAATGCTGGCGGCATCTTTATCGGCGAGCACTCGTTTGAAGTCCTGGGCGATTATATTGCCGGGCCAAGTCATGTTATGCCCACCGGCGGCTCGGCCCGCTTTGCCTCACCGCTTAATGTCTGGGATTTTGTCCACATCATCAGCCTGATTGCGCTGAACCCCGCCACCACTGCTCAAATCGCGCCCGATGCCGCGATTATCGCCCGCGCCGAAGGGTTGGAAGCGCATGCCAGGTCTGCCGACCTGCGCTCCAAAGCCTAGGGTCGCCCCATGCGCGATGCTCGCCAACTGCCCGCCCACATTGCCAACCTGCCTGCCTATACCCCCATCGAACCGTTCGAGGTCCTTTCGGCGCGCAGTGGGCGCGCGCCCAAAGATATCATCAAGCTGGACGCCAACGAGAACCCTTACGGTATGTCTCCCCGCGCGCTTCAGGCCCTGGCCGAGATGGATTTCCCACATGTCTACCCTGATCCCGAAAGCCGCGCCTTGCGTTCCGCGCTGGCCGCTTTCACCGCTGTCCCGTCTGAAAACCTGCTGCCTGGCTCGGGTGCGGATGAGCTGATCGATCTGATCATGCGCGTCATGCTCGCGCCTGGCGAGACCATCATCAACTGTCCACCTACTTTTGGCATGTACGCCTTTG
>CAZHWV010000081.1:0-19470 GCA_964536185.1 uncultured Anaerolinea sp.
GATAGAGTGTTTACTGGATTGGCCGGCACAAGGGTGACTGGCTGAGAAGGGACCGGTCTGGCAGGTTGAAATTGGGCTTCAACCCCCGCCAGGCGATACCGGGCGCGAAACGGGCGCGCAGCCGGCCTGGGCAGGTCTTTACTTAACCCCCAGCCGGTAACTGCGGGCAAGGGGATAAAAGCAGGCAGCAGGCGAGAGAACCACCCGACCAGCTTCTGGGCCACTGTGAAAAACCATGGATGCATGGCGGCGCGGCTGTAAGCAGCCAACCCCAGGTGAAGCACACTCCGCGACTCAATCCCTGGCTGGGCAGGCGCAACTTTGCGGTCTGCCTCAGAAAAATCCTGTGGAATCTGCCCGGCGCGCACCCGCAGAAGCAGTTTGGGTAGATCGATATCTACCGGGCAGGCCTCTTTACACGCGCCGCACAGCGAGCAGGCTTGCGCCAGCAGGGAATAATTCCCGCCCAACAGTCCCGGTGAAATGACCGAACCAATCGGGCCGGGGTAAGGCGCATGCACACCATCCGCGCCAAGGTAAGCATGGCCGCCAATTTCGCGAAAGACCGGGCAGGCATTCAGGCAGGAGCCGCAGCGGATGCAGTAGAGCGATTCTTTCAGGGGCGAATTTTGCAGCCGGGAGCGCCCATTATCGACGATGATCAGGTGTTTTTCCTGGCCATTTTCCGGGCTGTGAATAAGCTGGGTATAGACGCTCAGTTTTTGGCCGGTGGCCGAACGCGGCAAGAGCGAAAGAAATAAGCCCAGGTCATCGAGATTGGGCAGCAGGCGCTCCATGCCCATCAAGGCAATGTGGATTGGCGGCAGGCTGGTACATAAGCGCCCATTGCCCTCGTTTGAGACAATGGTAAGCGTGCCGGTTTCGGCGATACCAAAATTAACACCTGAAAGACCAATATCAGCCGTAAGAAAAACCTCGCGCAGTACAGCGCGCGCAGCCTGAGTGAGCGTGGGGATATCTTCGGTGTAGGGAATGCCCAATTTCTCGTAGAACAGTTTACCCACCTGCTGCCGGCTCAAATGGACCGCCGGGGTGATGATATGCGCCGGGCGCTCGCCGCGCAATTGAACGATGTATTCGCCCAGGTCAGTTTCGACCACGCGATGCCCGCCAGCCTGCAGCGCCTGGTTCAAGCCGATCTCTTCGCTCAGCATGGATTTGGCTTTGGCAAAAAGCAATCCGCCGCCGGACGATTTACCATTCGCACTTTCTGCAATCTCGAGCACAATCCGGATGGCTGCGGCAGAGTCTTGCGCATGGTGCACATGAATTCCATTCGAACTGACTTTCGCGCTGAACTGCGCCAGGATTTCATCCAGGCTATCGATTACCCCGGCGCGCACAGCCTGTGCCTTTTGGCGGCGCTCCCGCCAATCGGGCAGGGCTGCCAGGGCGGTTACGCGCGCTCTAACGCGCCGCTCGGCGTTGGCATCCAGCGCGGCTTGCAACGAATCATCGGCAATTTTTTCGCGGATCTTTTCTCTGAAGGCTGCTGCGCTGGCTATGGTAACCTCCTAGCGGCTGTTCAAAACTTCGGCGATATGGACAACGCGCTGCGCTTTTTTTTGTTTATTCAGCCCACCGGCGATATGCATGCGGCAGCCCGCTTCTGTGACCACCAGCGTTGGCGCTGTGCTCAGCTCCAGGTTGGCGATCTTGCGCTTCAGCATTTCTGCGCTCAGTTCCGGATGTTTAATCGAGAACACACCGCCGAACCCACAGCAATCTTCAGCCGCCGGTAAATTGACAATAACGGCCTGCCTGACCGCCGCCAGCAAGGCTCTTGGCTGCCGGTCAATCCCCAGGTGGCGATTGGGATGACAGGAGGCGTGATAAGCCAGGCTGCCATCCCACCGCGCGCCCAGGTCCGTCACACCCAGGACGTCGACGATATACTCGGTAAATTCATAGGTGCGCGCAGACAAGGCTTGCGCGCGCGGCAGCCAGAGCGGGTCACCGGCAAAAAGTTCGGGATAGCCATGTTTCAACATAACCGCGCAGGAACCGGAAGGAATGATCACATCGCCAGGCGCGGCTTCGAACACCTTGATAGTGTGTTCCGCCAGAGGCCGAGCCGCTGCGCGCAAACCGGCATTGAACGCCGGCTGCCCACAGCAGGTTTGCCCAGCAGGAAATTCCACGCTCACGCCCAGGCGGTGAAAAATATCGACAATTGCCTGGCCCGTTTCAGGGTAAAAAGTATCCACCAGGCAGGTCACAAAAAGTTGAATGGCAGTCATAAAGCTATTGTAAGGGGTATAGACCTGAAATGCAAAGATACAAATCGAAAACGCGCCGGGCCGCCCAGGGACATGATTTTCTAAAGAATTTCGATTCGTCCGGAAGAGATTTCTTCCTTCGTGGTATGATTAGAGTGGTATATTTTCGAAAGGAAAAAATTATGATTACATTTAAAACAAAGCTTCCCAATCACTTTCATCTCCCTCGCCGCATAAACCGGCTGCGTGAATTAGCCTACAACCTGTGGTGGGTCTGGAATCCGATAGCCCAACGCTTGTTTAACCGCATCGACAACAACCTATGGGAAAGAGTCAACCACAACCCCATCCGTTGGTTGCGCGAAGCCCCGCGCCCGATTCTCAATGCCGCCAGTCAGAATCCCCTATATCTGGATTTATACGACCGCGTCTTTGCCGAATTCGACGCATACCTGGCTCGCCAGGACACCTGGTTTGCCGTGACTTATCCCGAAAAACAAAAGCAGATCGCCTATTTCTCCATGGAATTTGGCCTGCACGAAACGCTGCCTATCTACTCAGGCGGCCTGGGTGTGCTCTCAGGCGACCATCTGAAAGAAACCTCCGACATTGGCCTGCCGCTGGTCGGAGTAGGCTTGCTCTACACAGAAGGCTACTTCTCACAGCACATCTCCGAGGATGGCTGGCAGGAGGCGATCAACAATCCGCTGGATTTTGCCAACCTGCCGCTCAACCTGGTCTTGAGTGACGATGGAAGTGAGCTCAGAATCCAGGTGGACTTCCCGGACGGCCCGGTTCAAGTGCGCATCTGGGAAGCGCGCGTTGGCCGGACGCCGCTCTACCTGTTGGACACGAATATGGATGACAACAACCCGATCCTGCGCCAGCTGACCACACGCTTATACTGGTCAGACGTAAACTTGCGCATTATGCAAGAAGTGGTGCTGGGGGTTGGCGGCGTGCGCGCTTTACGCGCTTTGGGTTTCAACCCATCAGTTTGGCATATGAACGAAGGCCATGCTGCTTTTATGACCCTTGAACGCGCGCGCGAACTGGTCCAGGCCGGCAAAACCTTCGACGAAGCGATTAATCTCAGCAAGGCCCATAACGTCTTCACAACGCACACACCTGTCCCGGCTGGCAATGATGAATTCCCATTGTGGTTGATGGATAAATACCTGGCCTGCCTGTGGCCCCAACTAGGCATCAGCCGTGACCAGTTTGCAGATCTGGCCCGCCACCAACAGAACTGGGGCGAGACTTTTTCAATGCCCGTTCTGGCCCTCAAATATTCAAATGGCCGCAACGCCGTTTCTGAACTGCACGGTACGGTAAGCCGCGAAATGTGGAAGGAACTTTGGCCAGAACTTGCGGTGGAAGATGTGCCGATCACTTACGTTACCAACGGCGTACACACAGCCACCTGGATGGCGCGCCGGATGCGCGGATTGTACGAGAAACACTTCGGCAAAGACTGGCTGGAACATCTGGACGATTTCGAGATGTGGGAAAAGATGGAAATCATCCAGCCTGGAGAATTATGGGCTGTGCGCAACCATCTCAAACGTAAGATGGCCTTTTATATCCAAGAACGCGCCCGCCAGCGCTGGGTGAAAGGTGATTTCCACCCTGTGCAGGTGATTGCCAGCGGCGTGATGCTCGACCCGTATGTCCTGACCATCGGTTTTGCGCGGCGCTTTGCCACATACAAACGCGCCAGCCTGATCACCAGCGAGTTCGACCGCCTGCTTGAGCTCATCAACCAGCCCAACCGCCCCGTGCAGATCATTTTCTCGGGTAAATCCCACCCGGCGGATGAACCCGGTAAAATGCTGATTCAAGAAGTCTATCGCTCTGTCAAAAGGGCAGAAAACGGTGGGCGTATCGTCTTCCTGGAAGACTATGATATGAACCTGGCGCGCTACCTTGTCCAGGGTGTGGATGTGTGGATGAATACGCCGCGCCGTCCAAACGAGGCCAGCGGCACTTCGGGTATGAAAGCCGCCGCCAATGGCGCGCTGAACTTCTCGGTGCTGGATGGTTGGTGGCGGGAAGCCTATAACGGTGATAATGGTTGGGCCATCGGGCCGGATGCCGATGTGGACGAAGATGTGCAAGACTCGGCAGATGCCGAAAGTCTTTACCAGATACTCGAAAACGAAATCATCCCGCTCTACTACAACGATCGTGATGCAAACGATGTGCCCGTCAAGTGGGTCCAGCGGATGAAAGAATCAATGCGCACGATCACACCGCAGTTTAGCACCCGGCGCATGTTAAAAGAATACGTGGACCGGCTGTACCTGCCCGCAATGGAATGACCGAGTATTTACTGTCTCCAGCTGCCTGGATTGGCGCATTAACCATATTTGCCATGCGCGTATCTGATATGAGCATGGATACCCTGCGCGTGCTCTTCGTCATGCGCGGGCGCAAGGGTATCGCCTGGGTTTTGGGCTTTTTCCAATCCATGATCTATATCATCGCCATTACGACCGTGTTGAGCCAGCTGAATAACCCGCTCAACATCGTCGGCTATGCAGCCGGGTTCGCCACCGGGAATGTGATCGGTATGTTGATCGAGGAGCGGCTGGCAATTGGCCACATCCATCTATGGATCATCAGCCCGCGCCTGGGAGTAGCCATGGCACAAGTTTTACGGGACGAAGGCTACGGCGTGACTGAAATTTCTGCGCGCGGAAAGGACGGTATGGTCAGCGTCCTTTCCGTCAGCGTATTTCGGAAGGATGTGCCCCATGTCGAAACCCTGGTGCATGAAAAAGACCCGGAAGCCTTCATGACCTCCGAGGATGTGCGCCCGGTACGGCGCGGATTCTGGCGAGCATAAAAACTGCGGCCCTATGAGAGAAATCCAGGCCTTATGGGGCGTTTACTTTCAAGACCAAAAAATCCCCTTTTTGGATGGTCAAATCCAGGTGATAGGTAGAGATCTCAGCCTGGGTGAATGGGAAATCGGTCAGCAGATAATCCGCGCCTGCTGCGCGCGCAAAAGCAACCGCCATTGAGCGCTGGCTATCCGGCGTTGTCGATTTTCGATAAATTTCTTTTTCCAGTAAAAACAGCTCGTACCAGCGCCGTAGAACCGCGTGGTTGGAATAGACCAGAAAACCCTTGTCCTTAAAAGCATATACCAGCGGGCGGAGGGCCAGATAGCGCAATTCGGTGCCATTGTTCCACCCTTTGCGCATCACCGCAAAAGTGGCCTGGGGCGGGGTTGCCGTCCTGACTGCTTCGAGCGTTTGCGCGAAATCCTGCCTGAGGGGGCAGATGATTTGACCTTGGCCTAAACAAGCCAGGGCAGATTGCAGTTCGTTTACTGGCTGGAGGGGATTAACCCAGCACCAGAACAGGGCACTCAAGACGCCCAGCGACATCAGCCCGTGCACCAGCCAGCGGTTTTGAAGACGCTCAGCCAGCCCTGCCAAAGGGAACAGCCATAACAGGATCAACAAAGGCACAAAATAGCGGATGCCGCGCACCAGTTCCGTTTGTAAGGGGATAATGCGAAATTGTTTTTCGACGATCTGTTCCAGCCAGGGTAAGAGAATAGCCACCAGCGCCAGGCCAAACATCCAAAAAATAATTTGAGACAGGTTCTTTCGTTCAGCCGGCAAAAGGACGAATGAGATCAGCAGCCCGATCAGAGCCAGCCAGAGCAAACCATTCGCGCTGAGCATCGCAAAGAAGGCCGCCAGGGCAGCCGGCATATTGTAAATATTGTCGGGAAAATATTCCGTAATGACCGTATATAACAGGTTATAGTCCGCCGAAGACGTGCCACCTTGATGCGCTGACAAATAAACCAGCAGGTACGGGAACAGGGCCAGGGCAAAAGTAAGCCCGAGCAGAAACATGTGTCCCAGACGCTTTTTGAGCGACCACCCCCCGGGCAGAAAAGGCAAAAAACCGACCAGCAGGGTCAAACCCCAGACGGGTGTGCTGACCGGGTGGATAAATGCCATCAGCCCGGCTGCCGCCATGATCCACAACCAGCGGCGCGGGTTGGCCCGCCACAAGATGCCCAGTCCCAGCAAAAATACCAGGATCACCTGGAAGGTAAAACGCGGCAGGGCATCCTTGACAATCCCCCACACCTCACCCAGCGGCAACGGCACCGGCGCGGCGGCCATCAGGCAAAAAATCAGCGCCCAAAATCTTGAACGAAAGAAAATTCGGCCCAGCCAATAAAAGCCCAAAAGCTGCAAAAAAACGTGAGGGCCGAGCAAAACACTGAACGCCAGCCCGAAATTGCCCAAAACACTTTCGAGAAAACGCAAAAGAGGGATATGAATGGTCGTATACAGGCGGAAATTGGCCGGGTTGTTCAGAATCAAATCGTTTTGGAACAAGTCTGGGTACTGGTGCGCAGCCGCAAAACCGGCCAGATTGGCCGCATCACTGGAAAGCAAGACGTTCGGAAATCCGGGACTGATCCGCGCAATCTGGTAGAAGGCGGAAAACAAGACAAAGAGCAGCAGAAGGACGGCATCCCAACGCTTGAAACTTGGCAGGAGGCTGGCGCGCTCAGAAAAATCCACTGCCTGATCCAGACGATCTTTTATCCCCGCATCCAACCCAGCCAGCCCCTTGACCAGCGCCTTTCCGAGGCGGGTTGCCCCAACTAAAATCTGGCGCTCAAAAACCAGGCCAGCGCACGCGCACGCGACCAGAAAACCAACCATCTGCAAATAAAAGGGCCAATTTTGACCCGCTTTGCGTCCCAACACTGCGGCCAGCGCCGCACTTAAATCCAAATTTTGCCAGCCAGAAAACAAGACCAATCCAGCGACCAGCAAGGAAATACCCAAAAGCTGCAAAGATTTTTTCACGGTTGCTCCAACAGGATTTTAGCACAAAGCGCTCGGGTTAGTTGTCGAGACGTTGCCGGCAATGTCTCGACTTTTCTGCGGTATACTGCTGATCAGCAATATACCGCAGAAAAAGCCAAAACAATCAGCGAGAATCCGCAAAATCAGATTTAATCCGCGTTCTAATCAGCATAGAAACGCAAAGAGCCTGAGATACCAGAAAATAAGGAAAACACCAGAAAACGTCATGAAACAAGTCCTTCAAAATATGCGCGACGGAAAAACGACCGTCACCGATGTTCCCATTCCCAGCCCCCAGGCTGGACAAGCCCTGGTGCAAGTTTCGGCTTCATTGGTCTCTGCCGGCACCGAAAGAATGTTGGTCGAGTTCGGCGAGAAATCACTGGTCGGCAAAGCCCGCTCACGTCCCGACCTGGTTAAACAGGTGCTCGATAAAATGCGCCGCGAAGGACTGGTCTCCACCCTGGAAGCAACCTTTAACCGGCTGGATTCGCCCATGTCACTCGGCTATTCGTCCGCGGGCACTATCCGCGCCCTGGGCGCAGGCATGCAAGGCTTCAAAGTGGGCCAACGCGTCGCCTGCGCAGGCGGCGGATACGCCGCGCACGCCGAATTCAACCTGGTTCCGCAAAACCTGCTGACAGCCTTGCCGGATTCAGTCGATTTCGAATCCGCAGCTTTCACCACCCTGGGCGCGATTGCCCTGCATGGTTTCCGCCTGGGCGAACTGCAAGTCGGCGAGCGTGTGGCCGTCATTGGCCTGGGCCTGTTGGGGCTTTTGACCATCCAGATCGCTGCGGCTGCCGGCTGCCGGGTCCTGGGGATCGACACCAACCCCGAACGCGTGCAGCTCGCCAAACAATTCGGCATCGAAGCTGTCATCCGCACCCAGGCTGTCGAGACCAGCCAGGCCTTTACGGCCAATCGCGGCTTCGATAGCGTCATCATCTGCGCCGACACTCCCGCCAATGACCCGGTCGAATTGGCCGGAGCCATTGCCCGCGACCGGGCTAAAGTCGTGGCAACTGGCGCAGTCGGGTTGAACTTGCCCCGCAAAGTCTACTTCGAAAAGGAATTGTCCTTCATTAACTCGCGCTCTTACGGACCCGGCCGCTATGACCCGGCCTACGAGGAAAAAGGCCAGGATTACCCCATCGGTTACGTGCGCTGGACTGAAGGCCGCAACTTTCAGACGATCGTGGAACTGCTGGAAAGTGGAAAACTGCAGGTAACACCGCTGATCACGCAGCGTTTCCCGATCGAAAAAGCCCCTGAAGCCTATGAAATTATCACCGGAAAAAATAAAGTCCCCTTTTTGGGCATCCTTTTACGTTATCCGGATGAACAGATTTCCCTGTCTGGCATTATTCGTTTTCAGCAGACTGCCCCGAAACGCGAAAGCGTGGTTAAGCTTGGCGTGTTGGGAGCCGGCTTATTCGCCAATGCCACGCTGCTGCCGGCGATCAAAAAAATCCCTGAAATCGCATTGGTCGGCATCGCCTCGGCAAGTGGGATGCACGCGCAGCATTCCGGCCAAAAGTTTGGTTTTTCGTATGCCTGTTCTGACGATGAACAAATCCTGAATGACCCGCAGATCAACACCATCGCCATTTTAACCCGCCACGATACCCATGCTGACCTGGTCATCCGCGCCTTGCAGGCAGGCAAACACGTTTTCGTCGAGAAACCCCTGGCAGTCACACCTGAACAGTTGGCCAGGGTCAACGAACAGTTAACCACTGGCAATCCAGGCTGGTTGATGGTCGGCTTTAACCGCCGTTTCGCGCCGCTGGCGATTGAGCTATCCAGATTTCTCCAGGATCGCAATGAGCCAATGTACGCGCATTACAGAATTAACGCCGGCTACATTCCCCTCACCCATTGGACACATGACCCTGCCCAGGGTGGCGGACGCATCATCGGCGAAGGCTGCCACTTTGTCGACTTGATCAGTTTCCTGGTTGGGTCATCACCCGTCTCGGTCCGCGCCCAGGCTTTACCCGACCTGGGAAAATACCGTCAAGACAATGTCAGCATGACCTTCACCTTCGCCGATGGCTCGACCGGTGTGGTCGATTACCTGGCGAATGGCGACAAATCCTTTGCCAAAGAGCGCGTCGAGGTTTTCTGCGGCGGGCGCCTGGCAGTCCTGGATGACTACCGCGCGCTGGAAATGGTCGAGAACGGAAACAGGAAAGTGTTAAAATCGGCTTTCAAGCAGGATAAGGGCCATTACCGCGAAATGCAAGCGCTGGCCCACAGCCTGCGCAGCGGCGCAGCGCCGATTGCCTATGAGCAGCTCATTGGTGTAACCAGGGCCATGTTCGCGGCAGTTGAATCGCTGCGCAGCGCCGGGCAAAAGCAGGAGATTTGAGCTTATCCGCGTCTTGATCAGATTAGAAACGCACCTTTTGCAGGCTGCGCGGTGTTCTGATAAAATGACACACAGACCATACTGGTCTGTGTGTTCTGGCGTTCGCAGGCCAGTAATTTTCGCTTAAAGGATCGTAAGTCCGCATGACATACAATTTCCGCCTGTTCTGGCGCATGGCTGTTCGTTCATTTTTTCAATCGAAAAATACCTACGGAAAACTCACGCGCAAGCGCATCACGTTCTTGTTCATTTTTTATACGATCTGGCCCGCGTGGTCAGTGTTCACCTGGTTTTGCCTCTTACTGGACGACCTGATCTTCCCCGCTTACAAACTACAACCTGTCGATAAACCGCTCTTCATTTTGGGAAATTTTCGCAGCGGGTCCACCTTCCTGCACCGCTTGCTTTCACGCGATACGGCCATGTTTACCAGCCTGCGCACCTGGGATATTTTCCTGATGCCCTCCATCTCTCAACGCAAACTTTTTTGGGGCCTGGCCAAAATTGATCGTTTGTTTGGCAGCCCATTGGTCAACGCGCTGAAAAGATTCGACCAGCGCTCGCTGGGCAAGGTCCGCATCCATAAGATCAGCCTGTTTGATCCCGAAGAAGACGAAAACATCCTGCTGCATGCCTGGTCCACTTTTTTTGTCAGTTTACTGTTCCCCTTTCTGGACGACATGCCACCATACCAATTTTTTGACGATGCCCTGCCGGCCGAGGAAAAAAAGCGCATCATGAGCTTTTATCGAGCCTGCATCCAGCGACATCTCTACGCAACCGGCGGAAAGCGCCATTTTGTGTCCAAGAGCCCGGCTTCCAGCGCAAAAATTGAGACCCTGTTGGACTTTTTCCCGGATGCGCGCATCCTGTATCTGGCGCGCAATCCATTGGATATGCTGCCTTCGACCATTTCATGGTTAAGTTACGCCTGGCATGTATTCAGCGAACCGGACGAAAAATATCTATACCACGATCAGGTTTTGGCTTTAACCAAGTATTGGTACCAGCACCCGCTCAAGGTGATGGACCAAAACCCATCCCCGACCAAAATAATTCTCAATTACGATGATTTAATCCGCTGGCCAGAACAGGTCATCCGTTCTTTTTACCATCAGTTCGGCTACGCAGAAAGCCCGGGGCTGGAGAAGACGATCCAATCAGCCATCGAAGAGACCCGCCTTTACCAGAGCGACCATACCTACCGCTACGAAGAAATGGGTTTCAGCCGGGAGGAAATCCTGCGCGAATTTGACGATATTTTCGAACGCTTCAATTTTGACCGGCGCGAGCCGGATAGGCCCGAAGAAAATCACCAGAGGATCATACCGGTCTTTTCGGCGGAAGTCCCCCTGGCTGGTGATTGATCCTATATTTCGCTGGCAGTGGCGGCAGCGGCAGCTTTATCTTTCCGTAGCAGAATGCCAGCATAACCAATCCAACCAGGGTCATCAAGAGGGTCACAACCTGGGTTGTGCTGATCCAGCTATCCCCCAGACGGGGCTGATCCGGGCGGAAGAATTCGATCAGAAAACGCCCAACACCCGCCAGCACCAGCCAGCCAAAGAACACGGCCCCCGGTTTCATCTGGCTGGCAAAACGGCGCGAAATATAGATGATCAATGCAAAAGCCAGGAAGTTCCACAACATCTCGTAAGCAAAAGTCGGATGGAAGCGCGTGGTTTCCAGGGGATACAGGCTCAGATCTTGATAAATACCAATCCGGTGAGCTGCGCCAATCGGAATTCCCCAGGGCAGGCTGGTCGCCTGGCCGTAAAGTTCCTGGTTAATGAAGTTGGCCGGTCGCGCAATGGCCTGGCCAAGCAAAGTTACCGGCGCGATCGCATCCAGAAAGAGCCAGATATCCATTTTATAATAGCGCAAATAAAATACCATGGCCACCGCGCCAAACAGCAGGCCGCCGTAAAAATGTAGACCGCCCTGGGGAATATTGAGAATTTGAGCGGGATTCTCAGCGTAATAGGGGTTGCCACCCAACAGCGAATTAGCCACATACCACAGGCGCGCGCCAAGAATACCAGCAGGCAGGATCCAGATCAACGCATCCCAAATGGATTCGCCGTTTTCACCCCGGCGCGTGACTTCCCGCCCGGCAAACCAGGCGGCGACAACCACACCCGTCATCACAAATACACCGTACCAGCGCAGCGCAAACTCAAAGCTGCCGATATGGAACGAAAAAATAACCGGATCAATCATTTCTATCTCCAAATTTCCTGGTAAAAAACAAAAAACCTAGGCCGTCCAGACTTTGCCAGCCGGGACAATCGCGCGTTCAGGCACATCTGCCAGCAAGATGGCTCCGTTACCGATGCGCGCAGCCGGCCCAATTTTGATCCCAATCGCTGTCGTCACGCCCATGCCCACCAGGGCTTTTTCGCCCACCCGCACCTGCCCGGCCAGCATAGCACCTGGGGCAATGTGCGCAAACGAACCAATCTCACAATCATGCGAAATGATCGCGCCAGTATTGATCATGCACTTTTCGTGCAGCACTGCCGAAGAGCCAACGTAGGCATTGGCAAAGACTTGCACACCATCAAAGACCTGTGCCGAGGCTTCGATGGTCGCGCGGGGGTGGCATAAAATCGGACAGGCAAATCCATAACCGGCCAGCAGTTCGAATAAACTCACCCGGATGCCGATATTGATGATCCCGCCAACCCCATTTGCCGCCATCCGGAAGCCCCGCGCGTAAAGCTCGGGGAGGATTTCGCGCGTGCCCAGCACCGGAATGCCCAAGACGGAGGTACCCGTCAGGGACGCATTATCATCGACAATGCCAGCGATACGAAAAGCGCCTAGCGCCTGAACCATTTCCATAACCGCTTTCGCATGCCCACCAGCGCCATAAATAAAAATTTGCGCGTTGATCGCCGGCGACACTAGCGAGCCGGTGGGCTGGGTTAACTGGCGGATAACAGCCTCGGTGATCAGGCGATCTCCGGGCAATGTGGAAAAATCAACCCCAAGCGCTTCAGCCAGGGCGCGGGCGGGGCGGGTCATGCGCAGCTCAGTCACCCCAGAATCACTCGCGCCGGGGATTAGTCGCGGTTTGGCGCTGGGCAGGTCAAGCGCCTCATCCGCGCTGGCCGTCAGAAAGGCCAGGAGATCCCCGACAGCCAGGGTATCCCCTTCCTGGGCCACTCTCCGCAAAAAGCCAGAGCCGGGGGCTTCGATATCCGCCGCGGCCTTGGTCGTTTCAATCGTAAACAACAGATCACCTGCTTGAACGGGCGCGCCGTCCAGGATATGAACCGCCACCAGCCGGGCTTCTGGCTCGTTGGCATTTAATAGTGGCACAAGAATGGGAGTAGGGGGCATAGTTTCCACCAATTTTACCTTACATCCTGCACCAGACCAGGCCGCCGGAACAGAGGATTATTTGCGAAACAGGGGGATGGTCTTGAAGACGTTCGAGGGTACTTACACCAGGTATAGCTGTCCAGAGCTGTCCAGAAAAGTTTTTTCCACTTCAGCGATATCATCCATAAAAGTAGACCCCGGAACTTGTCGGGTAATCTCTTACGGGAAGCAACGACATAGCAAAGTGGGCAGGAAAGAACTTATCTTGATAACATACAGTGAACGCAGAGTACCCCACTGTCCTTTTACCAGAATTAACGTGGGCAAACAGAGCAGTTTGCCTGCCAAAATTAATGGGCACCAAGGGGCAGGGCAGGCTCAGCGCGGAGGTTGGCTCACCCACTGCTCCACCGCTTTTAAGAATTCAAGAAAGGAGACTGCCTCGCACAAACGATGTTCGTCCGGGATTTCAAAAGGGTGAATATGCCAGCCGATGAAAGCATTATCCACGCCATAGATGCGCTGGCCACCTTGAATAAGGGTATAGGAGCAGGTGCCATTTACCGGGTTGTAATACACGTCAATAAAAGCGTCTATTGCGAGGGTAATCCTGGCCTTGAGAACGGCGTTATCCAACACCCGAATATCGTAACTGACGACCAGATTGGAACGGTCACATGCCCCGCGTAATGTCTCGCTGAAATGGGAAAGCGTCATCCCAGCCATTGGAGAATATCGCGTAATTTTTGCTGGCGTGTCACAAGGCCATCCCAATCGAAATAATCCTGCTCGGTCTGGTAAGAAGAGCGATCCTGCAAGTCGCCGCTGCGTCCGCGGGCTTCGAATTGCTCGAATGTCATCCCATAACGAAGTTCATAGGAGCGTATTTGGGTAATGATATTCTCCAGGCGGTACTCAACAGCATCTTTCAATGTCATCAGAA
This sequence comes from uncultured Anaerolinea sp., assembly GCA_964536185.1. Lineage (GTDB taxonomy): Bacteria > Chloroflexota > Anaerolineae > Anaerolineales > Villigracilaceae > UBA5195. Next base: position 13,735 of record CAZHWV010000081.1, read on the forward strand.
TCGCGGGGGCTAATTCCACCTGACCCGTAAGCTCGAACAAGGCTTTGATCACAGCCTTTGGTACAGCTGGCGACGATTGTGTTTGCATCGTTGCATCCATTGCGGCTCCTTGCGTAAATCTCTAGGACTTGCCATTATTGAATAGCTCACAACCCAATTGAGAGATTTTAGTTCAGCTATTTACGCAGTACTTTGTAAGTGTATCACAGCGATAGTTGTCAACCAAGTTAAAACACAATTGCTCCGTTTTCATCTAAATTACCAAAGCGCTTCATCACCGAGCAATGGTCGGTAATCAGTTTTTCCACCAGTTCGGGGGTCAATTCTTCACGCCAGGAACCGACGAGGCCCTTGCGGAAGAAGGACTCTGCGCCCGGCATTCTTTAGTGGCACAAGGATGGGAGCAGGGAAGTATAGTTTGCACCAATTTTACTTTCCATCTTCCCCTAAACCAGGCCGCTGGGGGGAAATGCGCTAAAATGTACCCGGTAGAAACGCAAAGAGCCTGAGTAACGAGGAGAATTGATGGAAAGCAATAAAAGCAGTTTTAACTCGATCGATGAGTATATTGCAACTTTCCCTGAAGATATCCAGAAAATACTGGAAGAGCTGCGGGCAACCATAAAAGCCTGCGCGCCAGAAGCGCAAGAAAAAATCAGCTATCAAATGCCCACCTTCGCCCTAAAAGGTAATCTGGTCCATTTCGCCGCCTGGAAAAGGCATATTGGCTTTTATCCCACGCCGAGTGGCACGCAGGCATTTAAAGAGGAATTATCCATTTATGAAAGCGCAAAAGGGTCCATCCAGTTCCCCATCGACAAACCACTGCCATTGGAATTGATCAGTAGAATGGTGAAATTTAGAGTGGCTGAAAATTTAAATAAAGCCGAGAAAAAAGCAAAGGGGAAAAAATAGGAGGCTTCCCATGACATGCATCAAGCGCTACACACAGAAATATATTAGGGAGTGCCAAGAAACGTCTGGAGACGTTTCTCTTAACCTGTATGTGCTCCCTTAAACTGTTGCAATTTTTCTAATTTTGTCACATAATGAAACCATCTAAATATCACAAAGGAGATTATTATGGATTTTGGTCGCGCTTTTACTTTTGCTTTTCAAGACCCAGACTGGTTAAAAAAAGTGGGCATTGCTGCGTTGGTATTTTTGATCCCGGTGATTGGCCCCATCGTCTTGATGGGTTGGGGCCTGGAAATCACCCGCCGGGTGATCAATAATGAATCTGAAGCGCTGCCGGATTGGAGCAACTTCAGCGCTTATATACCGAAAGGCTTTCAGGCCTTTGTGGTCAGCCTGGCCTTTATGCTGCCAGCCATCCTTTTTGTCATCTGCGGGCAGGTAGCCTCCATTGGCATGGCTGCCGGGTTGAGCAGCCTGGATTCAGATATTGCCGGCGGCGTTGCAACAGTCGTCGCGCTGTGCCTGACCTGCTTTGTCACCTTGTTTCTCATTGTTGCCGGTTTTATGATTCCAGCCGCGACCGGCAACCTGGCAGCCAACGGAGAATTAGGGGCTGCCTTCCGCTTCAATGAAGTCTTTGGACTGCTTCGCGCGGCCCCTGGCCCTTACATCATGGTCATTTTGGGTGTTGGCCTGGCAAATCTCTTTCTGGCACCGCTCGGATCGCTGATCTGCGGCGTGGGTGTGCTTTTTACAACGGCCTACACCACCTGCCTGGGTGGTCACCTGACCGGGCAGGCCTATAAGGTCGCCAAAGCCGCACAGTCTGCTGCGACAAATTAATGCCCTAACCTCATCTCACAAGCTAAGCAGGTTGAAATTTTTTCAAGGTGACGTTTTTGGGGCACATCGCTTTCGCAAAGTCGGGAGCTTTGAACACGAATAACACGAATAGCACGAATAACGCGAATTTATCCGCTTTGTTCGTGCTATTTGTTATTTCGTGTCATTCGTGATCCTATTTTGGGCAAAGCTTAACCATCCTGATTTTCCCGCCCAGGCGAAGCAGTTATTTTTTGAGTTCCCGGGCCAACTGCAGGATCTTATCCAGGGATGGCAAGATTGCGTCTTCAAGCGTTTTTGCATTGCCAATCGGCAGATCCAGAGCCGCTGCCCGGCGAACCTTCAGGTTAGAGACTTGCCCGGCTGCCTGGGCGGCAATTTCTGCGCCCCAACCAAGCGTCAGCGTGCCTTCCTCAACCGTCAGCAGATGTTTTGTGCGGCGCACAGAGTCAAACAGCGGAGCCAGCTCAAAGGGACTGAGTTGGCTAAAGACAACGATCTCGGCAAAAATTTCATCTTCATAGGCCAGTTTCAAGGCAGCCGCGCGAGCCAGTTCAAAGTTATAACCGTAGGTCGCAATGGTCAAATCTGCCTGCGCAGAAACCGTAAACCGTAAAATAGAGGTGGGGTAATGAAGGCCAGCTTGTTCAATTTGCAGATCAATCAAATCGCCCTGGCCCGCTGCGAGCACGGGGCGCGTGTAAAGTAATTTATGCTCAATAAACAGGATTGGACCTTCATCCTGGAGGATGCAGTCCTCCAGTAATCCGGCCGGGTCAGGCAGGGAATTGGGCGCGATGACGCGCAGCCCGGGGACTCCTAAAAATAATTTTTCCAGCGATTGAGAGTGGGTCGGTCCATAACCGCGCCCGCCACCCATCGGCGCGCGGACAACAACCGGCACGCGCACCTGGTCGTTGTACATCCAACGGAATTTGGCGGCATGGTTGATCAGCTGGTCGGCAATCAGGGTCACGAAGTCGCCGAACATGATCTCGGCCACAGGGCGCAGTCCACGCATGGCCATGCCATTGCAAATGCCAACGATAGCTGCTTCGGAAATCGGCGTTGTCAAAACCCTCTCCGGGAACCGGCTGGAAAGACCCCGGGTGACTTTAAACGCGCCGCCATACGGATCGAGAATATCTTCGCCCAGCAAATAGACACGCTCATCGGTTTCCATGACGTGTTGCAGGCCATCATTCAGGCGTTCAAGAACTGTCGGCATAGGTTTATTCTAGGGTCGGGAATGGGTCGGCATAAGCGCGCGTGAAAGCAGCCTCGATCCGCGTGGTAATTTCAGATTCCGCCTGCTCCAATTCTAGGGCAGAGAGACGAGCGGCTTGAATGCTCACAGGGTCGAAGCTGGCGCGGATTTTTGCAATTGTTTCGCGGTTACGGGGATCGTCGCCCTTGCTGTGGGCGGCGAAACGATAAGTATGCAGGATCAAAGCCGCCGGCTGGCCCTGGGTGCGCACATAGTGAAAGGCCTCAGCCGCAGGCAGGCGCAAGGCTAAGACATCGCTGGAATCAAGCTCAAACGTTTTGATCCCGAAGGCTGCAAAGCGAGCCGGGATGGAGCCACTGACACCCATTTCGATCGGCGTGGTTTGGGCATAACGGTTGTTCTCGACGATAAATAAAACCGGCAGCTGCCAGAGCGCCGCGATATTGAGACTCTCGTAGAGAACGCCTTCGCCAAGCGTGCCATCCCCGATGAAGACCATGGCAATCTTGCCGTTTTTTTGCACCTTTTGGGCCAGGGCCATGCCGGTGGCCACGGGAACGATGCCAGCCTGGATGCCATTCGAATAAAAATTTCGCCAGTGGATATGCTGGCTGCCGCCGCGACCCGCCACCAGGCCGGTGGCTTTGCCCATCAGTTCGGCAGCCAATGGATAGGGATCCCCCCCATAGGCCAGAAAATGACCATGACAGCGGTGATTGCTCCAAACAATGTCATCCGGGTCGGCCACAGAAAAAATTGCAGCCGCATCGGCTTCCTGTCCAATGTAGGCGTGCGTTGTGCCAAACAACTTCCCCGCCGAAAACTCAGCCAGGGCGCGCTCTTCAAACCGTCTAATAAGCAGCATGCTGCGATAGAGATCGTAATTTTGAATCATGAGAGTTGAATTATAGCAGAGGTGGGGGAGCATGGTATAATCTTTGTTCGTATGAGTCCAGAAACTACAACATCGACCCCGAATACTAAAATTTGCCCAACTTGCGGCACGCGTCTGGCAGAGAATGCCACCCGCTGCCTGGTCTGCGGCACAGAACTCAGCCAGACAATGGAAGCCAAAAAGACCGCTTCGGTGCAAGCCAGCCGCATGCCCGAGATCACCCTCAGCCTGCCGGCGGTTCTGGGCTTGCTGGCCTTGTTCCTGATCATTGGCGCAGCGCTTGTATTCATTGTCATGCGCGTGACCGGCGCGACTGCTGTGACCAATCCAGCCGAGGGCACGCCGACGATCACCGCCACGGCAACCGCTACGCTGCTATCCACCGAAGCGCCCACCTCCACGCCTGTACCAACGGCGACCACGCAGCCACCTTTTGATTACACTATCGCCACCGGTGATACCTGCACCTCCATTGCGGTCAGTTTTGGTGTTTCGGTCCAGAGCATCATCATGCTGAATAACCTGCCAGTCGCCTGCAACACCCTATCCATCGGGCAGGCGATAAAAATACCCTACCCGACCCCCACGCCGCTGCCTGAAGCCACAGCCACCCTGGAATCGGCCCAAGCCACCCTGGCAGCCTGCGATAAAGTGATCTATACCGTTCAGGAAGGCGATACGCTGGGAACAATTTCGGCAAACTACGCCGTCCCAGCCGATGCAATCAAATCCTATAATGGCCTGAGCACGGATACTGTTTTCCTTGGATTGAGCCTGACCATCCCCTTGTGCGAACGGGCGGCAACTCCCGGACCAACGCCCACAGCCACAATTCCCCCACCTTATCCGGCCGCAAACCTGTTATTGCCCGCCGATGGCGCTTCCTTCACCCTGGCAAACGAAAATATCACCCTCCAATGGGCCTCGATTGGCACCCTGCGTGATAACGAAGCCTATGTCATCACCATTGAAGATGTGACCGAGGGCCAGGGACGCCGCCTGCTTGACTATGTGAAGGACACGAAGTACATCATCCCGATTTCCTTCCGACCGAAAGACAGCGCCCCCCATATTCTCCGCTGGTTTATTTCGACGGTTCGCCAGACCGGCACAGACGAGCAAGGCCAGCCCATCTGGGACAGCGCAGGCGAAAATTCCAGGCAGCGCGTATTTTCCTGGCAAGGTGTGGCCTCCGAAGCAACACCCAACCCATAAGCAGGTGAACTCCCCGCGCATGGCGGGGAGTTTTTCATCTCGTCAAAACACGAATAAGTGAGGTCAGCATGACAACGAACCATCCAATCATTGGCGTAAAAAAAAATATCGCCCTGGTTGCGCACGATAATAAGAAGAAGGACCTGCTCGAATGGACCAGGTTCAATCGGGAAACGCTTTCGCGCCACCATCTCTTCGCCACCGGCACAACCGGAAGCTTATTGGAAAATGCTTTGGGACTGCCCATCACCCAGTACAAAAGCGGCCCGATTGGCGGCGACCAGCAGATCGGCGCTAAAATCGCCGAAGGCAAGATTGACTTTCTCATCTTTTTCTGGGACCCGCTCGAACCCCAACCCCACGACCCAGACATCAAGGCTTTGCTCAGGCTGGCCGTTTTATATAACATTCCAACCGCATCCAACCGGTCTACAGCCGATTTCATCATCTCTTCAGACTTGATGAACCAGGAATACGAAAACCCCACACCGGACCTGGAACGATATACCACAACCCACAAGAACCCGGTTCAAGCTGAATAGTGCCCGGAAGAAGACAACAAAATCGGGTTCCATGTGGAATCCGATTTTATATTTAATTTGACCTGATTACTCTTCGCTTTGGCGCGTCCCGATGA
>CAZHWV010000082.1:0-19243 GCA_964536185.1 uncultured Anaerolinea sp.
CTGGGGTCTCAGCCGCAGGCTGTTCAGTGACCCAGGCGGGAGCAGTTTCGCTGCGCTCGGCAGGCAGGGTGATCAGTTCTTCGGGTTTCGCGCCTTGATTCTGAGCCAGCGATTCGAGCCAGGCCAGGGCGTCATCCTGTTCGGATGCGCTGGTGCCCGGGCCAGAGACCAATGCCGAGAGCGGTGTTTCAGCGCTCTCAATCTCTTCGGCGACTGGCTCTGTGGCTACTTGATCTTCTTTGCTCGTCTGCTGGGTTGCGGGTATTGTGCTCTGTCCGGCCATTAAGTTTTCTAGCCAAATGAAGGCATCTTCCTGATCATTGCTGCCCGGGATTTGGTCGGCCGGTTGGCTTTGTGCTTTCTCATCCGACGAGGATAAGCTGGGGACAGTTTCGAGACGATCTAGTGAGCTGCTGGATAGGTCTTCGACCGGCATGGCACTTTCCATGCTGTAAGTAGCTTGTTCGAGAGAGTCCGACCAATCAGCGATTCCGGCGGGCTGGTTGTCGGCTTCCGTGGGGGCGGATAGGAACTCATTTAGCCAAGCGGATTGGCTTTCGGGTTCGGCTGCTGGCGATTCAGGTACTACTTGGGTTTCTGCAGTGGGTGCATCAACAATCAAGCCCTGTAGCCAGTCAGGTGCGTTTTCGACTGCAACGGGTGCTTCAATCGCCAGTTCTGTTAGCCATTCAGGGCTGATTTCAGTCGTGCCAGTCGAGTCTTCAGGAGTGTTTACCGCGCTTAACCAATCAGGGAGTTCTGCAGTTGGCTGTTCCACGGTAGGTTTGTCTGCCGGGATCGGGGAAAGATCATTCAACCAGTCCAGGCTCGGCTCATCGGAAAGTGCTGCGTCAGCGGTAGGTCCAAGATTGTCTAACCAGTCTAAGCTGTCGTTGGACGAGTCAGGTCCCGGAAAAGATACGGGATGTTGTGCTGATATCGGGGCTATTTCGGAAGTTTCGGGGAAACCTATCCCGGCATCAAGCTGTTCTGTGGAAATATTTTCTGCGGAGGGGGCTGTTTGGATAGTGGGCTCCGCAACCGGAGAGCCCAGGCTGGACAGCCATTCGAAATCAGCGCCTTCATCTGCCTGGTTTGCGTTATCTGCGCCAGGCACTTGCGGTGTGGAATCAATGGCGGTTGGCGGCGCCATGGCTTTTAGCCAGTCGGGGATGTCGGCCGTGGCTAATTCCCCGGCAATCAGGTCAGTTTCTGCAGGTTCATAAGCCTGCGCACTCTCATTTTGGGATTCCCCGTCCGAGGGCTCCCAACCTGATTCCTTCATCCAGGTTGGAATTTCCGTGGCGGGCTGCGCGTCGCTGGAAAATGTGGATGCGTTCCCACTAGCCCGCTGGTACTGCTGACCGGGTTCCCAATCTAATCGTTCGATCATCACGGCATTATCTGGTACGGCCAGGGTATCGAAAGCTGAGCCTGTGGAAGCGGCAGCGTACGGGTCAAGTGAACGGATCCGTTGCTGGTACTGCTCCACACCCTGCGTGATTTTGGTGCCAATCATGATTTCGACCAAAATGCGGTTGCCATCCAGGCTGTATGGGTACAACTTGAGCAGTTCAATGCAAATCTCGGTGGCTTCATTTTTCATACCCGCGTGAAAATAAGCGCGCGCCAACAATGTCTTCATGTCATTGCGGGTCTCATCTTCGGCCAGAATAGATTTGATTTCGGCGATGGACTTCTGATATTCCCCGGCTTTCATGTATGTTTGGGCCAGGGTTCCGCGGGTCAAGTGGATGCGCTCTGGTTCGGACCCGTCCCGGCGGCCATACAGGCGACGTAGCTCACTTTGGATGCCGCTGTTGGTGGAGTTGATCTCAAAAGCTCGCTCCATGTGCCAGATTGCCCCGTTAAGGTCGTGCCTTTCGTCGTTGACAATGCTCATCCCCAGGTGGGAGACAAAATCGTCAGGGACTGCCAGCAGAACCCTCAAAAAAATATCCGCCGCTTCTGTGTAACGATGAGCTTCCAGGTAAGCTTTCCCCATCAGTCTGTACGTTTCCAGGTGTTTGGGGAAGCTCTTGAGGATGTGCACGCAGTGGGCTACAGCTTCCTCGGTATGACCCTGGTCGATCAGGGTTTCAATTTCTCGATTATAGGCGCGCAGAGCAACTTTTATCATGGTAGGACTCCAGCTTCAAGTAGCACCAAATAAATAATAAAGGCACCCAGTTCAATCATAGAACAAGGGCAAGGGCTTGATGGCTGTCTGGCTGAACGAATGCGCCGCCAGCACTGTTTCTCTAGCTCGATTTAGTTTTTCGGGGTCGTTGGCATGCACAATACAGAGAGGTTCACCGGACTGGACGTATTCGCCAACTTTGCGCAATACTAAAAAACCAACGGCATGATCGATCTGATCGCCTTTTTTGGCGCGGCCTGCCCCCAGGTCTACGGCGGCTTCGCCAATCAAACGCGCATGGATTTGGGCGATATAGCCGGAGGTCGGTGAGGCGATGCTTTCGATGAAACGGGCCATCTCCATTTTTTCGGGCTGGTCCACGTAAGATACATCCCCACCCTGGGCTTTTACCAGTTGCTTGAATTTAGTAAAAGCTGAGCCGTTTTCCACAACCGCCAAAGCCAGTTTGCGAGCCGAGGCCAGGTCTGCTGCGCGGCCGCCCAACACCAGCATGTGTTCACAGGCTACCAGGCAGTGTTCGCGGAAATCCATTGGCCCGCCGCCGTGTAACACATCCAGGGCTTCCTTTATTTCCAGCACGTTGCCTACGGCAAAGCCCAGCGGCTGGTTCATATCTGAAAGCAGGGTCTGTACTTTGCGCCCAGCCAAATTCCCGATGGAAATCATGGTTTCGGCTAACTCACGGGCTTCGTCCAGGGTCTGCATGAAAGCCCCCAATCCGGTTTTAACGTCCAACAAGATTGCGGTAGCCCCGCTGGCAATTTTCTTGCTCATGATCGATGATGCGATCAGCGGGATGGACTGGACAGTGCCGGTTACATCCCGCAGAGCATAAAATTTGCCATCCGCGGGAGCCAGGTCCAACGACTGCCCGGTCAGCACGATGCCGATCTCTTTTAATTGCTGTTTGAATTCTTCTGTACTTAAGTTTACCCGGTAGCCGGGTATTGATTCCAGTTTATCGAGAGTTCCACCGCTGAAGCCCAGGCCACGCCCTGACATTTTTCCGCAGGGCAAGCCGCAAGCTGCTACGATGGGCAGTATAGCCAGCGTGGTCTTATCGCCCACTCCTCCGGTGGAATGTTTGTCGACGACCACATCCACGATGTCTGCTAAGTCCAGGATTTGCCCGGAACGTGCCATGGAGAGGGTCAGGTCGGTGGTTTCGCGCGGGGTCATGCCATTGAGCAATACAGCCATAGCCCAGGCCGATGCCTGGTAATCGGTAATTTCACCGCGCGAATAGCCCTGAATGAAAAAATCAATCTCTTCCGAGCTTAGCTCATATTTGTCGCGTTTTTTGATGATGATATCTATGCTACGCATGGGACTCCTGACAAACCTTCTTATATTGTAACTTAAATTTCCACGACCTGTCTTATTGTATTCTTGTCTGATCACCAAATGGGATACTGTGCAATTTCACGGGGAGCAGTTACCTGTCTTTTATCCTATGATTGGCATACGATGCTTTTTCACCCGTTGACTTTGTATTCGAATCGTCATATACTCCATCTAAAGAGGTTACCCACTTATGCGCTTTTATCGGACATACCCTTGTAAAAATTCTTAAAAGGCACGCGCCTGTCTGCGTGCCTTTTTCATTTCTCTGGAAAAGGAGAGTAAAAATGGATTATGGGATGATCGGAAAGATAGAAAAAGCCAAGCGTTATGCCGAAGATCGCAAACGTTTCCGCTTCAATAAGTTTGACGTGACTTTCCACGGTGATAATAATGACCACCATGTTAGCTTTGAAAACGGCGTTTTTAGTTGCGATTGTGAGTTCTTCCTCACTCACCAACGTTGTGGCCATACGATGGCCCTCGAAATCCTGCTAAAAGAAATGATACCAGCTACTGAACAAATTTAAATACAACTAAATAATAAAGTTAGCTTGACCAGACCCTAAAGGATTTCCCCCCTTTCGGGTCTTATTTTTCAGGTACAATAATGGCTATGTCAACCCAGATGTCTCGTCGTGATTTTCTAAAACTTACAGGGGGTACACTGGGGAGCATCGTCCTCGCTCCATTTTTACCACCGCTGGATGAGTTCGCAGATGGGACTCTCATCCGTATAACCAGCAGTGGTTTGGAAGAGAAGGGCATTCCTGTGTACTCTGCCCCCACCGATCAAAGCAATATTGTTAGATCGGTGTTCCGCGATAACCTGCTGAATGTGTACAAAGAAGTCGACTCGGGCACACCGGGCTATAACCCGATCTGGTATCGTGTCTGGGGAGGATACGTTCACCGCGCTCGTACGCAAAAGGTGCAAAATATTCTCAACCCGGTCGAACAATCCATCAGAGACAAGGGTCAATTGGCTGAAGTAACTGTCCCATATACCCAGGCGTTCCGCCTGGTGGGCAAAGATTGGCAGCAGTTAAACCGCCTATATTTCAGTAGTGTCCATTGGGTTAAAGCAGTTGATACAGGTCCGGATGGTCAGCCCTGGTATCGTGTCCTCGATGAACTCACTGATATAACCTACAACGTCCCGGCTCTTCATTTGCGCTTAATTCCGGATCAGGAGATTTTCTCCATCTCTCCTGATGTAGCCTGGGAACAAAAACGAATCGAAGTTTCACTGTCTGGCCAGAGATTGACCTGTTTCGAGTACGACCAGCCGGTGTTCACTACCCTTATTTCGTCAGGCCGTGAGAATAGTAACCCGGGTCCTAACGGCATCCCCACACGGACCCCCGTCGGGAAATTCCACATCAGCGTTAAAATGCCCTCTAAGCACATGGGCAGCGGCGACCTGGCCCAAGCCGCCGATATTGAAGCCTACCAATTGCCCGGCGTTCCCTGGACATCATTTATCCAATTCGAAGGGCGCAAGTTTGAAGGACATGCCTTTCATGGCACTTACTGGCATGATAACTTTGGCGTTCCGATGAGCAGTGGTTGTCTCAATATGCGCACCGAAGAAGCTAAATGGCTCTTTCGTTGGTGTCTGCCAGCTGCTTCAGCCGACCAGCTTGATCCGTTGACCCTTGATAAAAAGGGTTTTGGTACGCCCGGCGTCATCACTGCTTAATATGCCCTTTCTTCAATGGGACGGGAAAACCCTTACTCCTCCGCAGCCTGCCTCGTTGAGCCTTGACTCGGTCACCTATGCCAACGCAGCAAGTTGGCCCGATGGAATCCCAGAAAACAAGTTGTTTCTCGGTGATAACCTGGCCATCATGGCGGCTCTTCTGCCTGAATACGAAGGCCGGGTGAACCTGATTTACGCTGACCCGCCATTCTTTACGAACCGGCACTTTACTGCCCGCGTTGGGCGGGGTGAAGATTCGCGCAAGCCGCGTGAATGGCAGTTGGCAGTTGGTTATGCCGACCAGTGGGATAATCCGGATGCCTACATCGATTTCCTTTATCAGCGCCTGGTGCTTATGGTTCGCCTCCTGGCTGATGGGGGGACGATTTACATACACTTAGATTGGCATGCTGATTCTTATGCACGCTTGCTTCTGGATGAACTCATCGGCGCTGAGAATTTTCTCAATGAGATTATTTGGACTTATCATGGGCCATCTCCCATCCGTTCAGCTTTCAATCGCAAACATGATACCATCCTGGCTTACACAAAGGGCTCAAAATATACTTTCAATGCTGATGCGGTGCGTATTCCCTACAATGATGCGACTGTGAAAACCTTTGCGGCATCCTCCAAAGCCGGGTTTGGAAAAGTGCCCAATCTCAAACGCGGGAAGGTTCCAGAAGACTGGTGGTACTTCCCGGTTGTTGCGCGGTTACACAGCGAGAGAACCGGGTACCCCACCCAAAAACCGGAAATTTTGCTTGAACGGATGATTCTGGCCTCATCGAATCCTGGCGACCTGGTGGCAGATTTTTTTTGTGGCTCGGGCACCACGCCTCTTGTAGCCGCCCGCCATGGACGTCACTTTCTGGCTGCCGATGCCACTTTCCGTGCCCTGCACACTGCTCGGGAACGAATGGTAAGGGCTGGCAGTTCGCCGTTCGCAATCTATACAGCAGAGACTAAAAAACAAAATGAACAACCCCCATCTAGTTTTACCTTTCAGGTTACACCAAACGAAATCCATCTCACCAGCCCGGAAGTCCCAGCTTACTGGGAAATTGACCCAAATTGGGATGGATGTATATTCCGTAGTGCCGCCCAGGCTGTTTTACCACTTCGCACTGGTGAGATTGCCAGATCGCTGCCCTTGCTGGGCACGGATCCTGGGCGCAGAATTTGTATCCGAGCTGTGACGGACACTGGAGAACAGGTCCAATCTTTTATCAATAAATAAACTGGTGGAGAGTTTTCTCCACCAGTTTATTTATTGATGATCGTAACCCGCATTTTTAAATTTGAGTTTTGAAGGCAATCAGTGTTTTATTCTTCACACATCCAGGCGGTAACCCACCCCCCGCACTGTATGCAGGAAACGGGGATGACTGGGATCTATTTCAATTGCGCCTCGCAGCCAGGATATATGCACATCCAGTGTGCGTGTATCGCCAGTGTAATTTGTCTCCCAAACCTGCCTGAAAAGTTCTTCGCGCTCGATCACTTCGCCGCGATGTTGAAGTAGGATCTGCAGCAGATTGGCTAGACGCGGGGTAAGCCGGGAATTTTTACTCAAACATTTAACCCGGCGGTGTTCCGTATCCAAGCGGATCGGTCCGGCATGGATAATATTGGCACCGTCCCCAGGTAAAAGAGGTTTAAGGCGGTTTACTAATTTTTGAACAGTAAACGGCAGGTTGAGCACAACATCAGCGGCAGATCTGTCCACTATCTTTTCAGCTTCAAGGACCAGCACGATTGGCAAATGTTCGTCTTGTTTTTCACGTAGAGATTGGCAAATGCGCACACCGGTGGATCCAAGCGATGCGGCATTGACTACAACCAGGTCCGGGTTGATTTCGATTAAACGTGCCAGAGCCTGACTTCCACTGCTAACAGAGGTAACAACAAAATCCTTCTTTTGCAATAGAGATGCAAAAGAAGGTCGATCAGCTTTTTTTCCTTCAATAATCAAAATACTGGCTTTGGTCATTTTCCTCGCTACCTGTATTTAGCCTGGTTTTTTAATGAAAGGATCCATCCCCAAGAAAAGGGAAAAAAAGAAGCCATCCAGACTAATGAAATGATTATACTCCAGTCTTAAAGAATGTCAGTATCCGAAAGCACTAATTTTTTGGAGAAATGTTAAAGCCAGTTCTTAACAATTTATACCAACTTTTCCCTGACGCTTTTATTTCGTAAAGCAATGTGTTTAAATGATCATCCGGTCAGCACTCAATAAAATTCGAACATGTGATCAGCTCGCACCATGGTAACTGAAAAATTTTCTGAGTTTGAGCGAACAGTGTTAACCAATTTTTGATAACCGTTTGTTGACTCATGTTCCGGCCTCTGGTAAAATACCAAGCCGAGAGCGTTGTACCCTTCGCTCTATTCCATTCTGCGTTCAGCGCAGAAATTTTCACCCCAGAAAGGGCTTAAAGCACCATGAAAGTTCTCCTTCTCAAAGATGTTTACAAACTCGGCCGCGCAGGCGATGTCAAAAAAGTTGCCGATGGCTATGGTCGAAATTTCCTGCTTCCACAGGCTATGGCAGTGCTCGCCACTGCCGGTGCGCTGAAACAATCGGAAAAAATCCGCACCGAAGCCACAAAGAAACGTGCTGTGCTCAACAATGAAATGGGTTCCGTTGCCGAAGTTATCAGCGGTTTGGCTCTCGGGTTCGCTTCCAAGGCGGGCGAGACCGGCAAGCTTTATGGTTCCATCACTGCTCAGGATGTCTCCACGGCCATCAAAGCAAAAACTGGAGTCGAGATCAAGCGCCAACAGATCGACCTGCAGCCTATTCGCAATTTAGGCGAGCACAAAGCCCTCATTCGTCTGACGATGGATCTTATTCCAGAGATCAAGGTAGTTGTCTATCGCGAAGGCGAAAAGAACCCGGTCGAAGAAGCTGCCCATGCAGCCAAGGCAGTAGAAGTACCAGCAACTGAATCTACAACCCCTGACGAAGCATAGTTTTCAGCCAGGAAACAATCACATCACCGATTTATACCCATACGGGGGCGAATCGGTGATGTTTTCTTATCCTATATAGATTCAACCTGCTCATCCTTATAGCAGGATCAGGAATTGCATGTCGACAATCGGCGAACAACTGAAACTGGCCCGTGAAGCCCGTAAACTGACGATCAAGCAGGTCGCGCAGGTTACCCGTGTCCGTGCAAATTATCTACAAGCCATGGAATCTGATGAATTCTCGGCAATGCCTTCAGCCGTCCAGGCGCGCGGTTTTTTCCGTCTTTACGCTGAATTTTTGGGTCTGGACGCGGATGTTTTGACCAATCGGCTGAGAGCCGACACAAATCCTGAATCAGCAGCCCCTAGCGTGTTTGAGAAACCGGCTCCAATTCCCATTCCTGTACCAGAAGTCAGCTTACCCGCTCCCGTTTATTCTGAGATGTCCGACCTTGAAGAGTCCGAAGCACTTCCAGTTTCTGGTTCGCCAGCTCCTTCAGAAATGATTTTTGCTGAAATCGGCTCTACCTTGCGGAACCGGCGCGAACTCATCAGCCTGACGCTCGATGAAATAGAGCGCCATACGCATGTTCGCAAGCACAACCTTGAATTGATCGAAGCAGGCGAATTCGATAGGCTGCCATCTCCCGTTCAATTACGTGGTACTTTGAGTGCCTATGCCAGCTTCCTCGATTTGGATACAGATGCTGTGCTTCTACGTTATGCCGATGCGATCCAATCTCGCCGTATTGAGCGCCAGATAACCAGTATTCCCCAATCATCGATGCAAAGAGCGCGAATTGGCTTGCCCCTCTGGCTGCGGCGTTTCATCAGTCCTGACTTGATCTTTGGCGGGAGCATGATTCTGATCCTCCTGGCTTTAAGTATATGGGGTGCGGAGCGCATATTATCAGGCGGCGCGCAGGCTCAAAATACCCCCACTCAGGGTCCTTCTATCTCGGATGTTCTTCTGGCTTCCCCGGCTGCCAGCCTGACCGCGCTTGAGAATATCCCTACCAGTGTTATCGAGGATGGCACTGCAATTCCAACCCTTGACTCTGCCCAAATTACACCAAGTGAAACACCGGCTGCTACGAAATCCTCCGCAGTGCAGGTTACTGTCGTGATACTTGAGCGCACTTTCTTGCGAGTTACGGTGGATGGTGAAGTCAAGCAAATTGAGCGCGCTTCCCCTGGTGCGGCTTTGACGTTTGATGGGAATAATCGCATTGAAGTGCTGACCGGGTCGGGTACTGCCGTGGAAATAATATTTAACCAAAATAACCTGGGTGTTATGGGTAATAAGGATGAGGTGGTTGATCGTATATACAGCATCAATGGGATTGAAACCCCCACTGCTACTTCCAGCCCCACTCCTTCCATCACCCCAAAGCCATCTTTAACCTTGAGACCGACCATTACCGCGCGGCCATCGTCGACTTTGCGACCAACCAGTACCCCGCGCCCAAACGCGACATTGCTTCCATGATATTTTATTGTCAGGTTTCTTTCTTTCCATACGGCTTATCCGGTGAGCATACACGGTGTTCTTTTAAATAATAAATGCACGCACCCTTTTTTAGGCAACTTGAGGTTTACAAGGAAAAATACTGGTATGACACAAAAAACATTTCATCTGGTTTCGCTGGGCTGCGCAAAGAACAGTGTTGATTCAGATTCGATGGCGCAATTGCTTCTAGATGGTGGTTATCGAATGGTGGAGACTCCCCAAAAGGCTGGAGTACTGATCGTTAATACCTGTGGATTTATCGGTCCGGCGAAGGAAGAATCGGTCAATACACTTAGAGAATTGGCTTCCCGTAAACGTAAAGGTCAACTGCTGATTGCCGCTGGGTGTCTCACCCAACGCTATGGAGTGGAGGTTGCAAAGCAGGTCCCTGGTATCGATGGCATCCTTGGAACTCGCCGTTGGATGGATATTCTGCAGGTAGTTGATCAGTTGCGGGCCACACCACATCCAGATCCACTTTATCACCTACCCGAAACCGCCACGATTGGCATAGATGAGCATGGGGCCATCCGCGCCAGTGTGGCCGGGGCCAGTGCTTACTTAAAAATAGCCGATGGTTGCCGCCGGCCCTGTGCATTTTGCGCTATTCCACTTATCAAGGGAACAGCTGTCAGTCGCCCCTTGGCGACTATTGTTGCCGAAGCACGTGAGCTGCACGAGATGGGCGTTCGTGAATTGATCCTGATTGCCCAGGATACTACCGATTATGGTCACGATCTTGGCATGCAGGAAGGTCTGGCTACCCTGCTCGAGACATTGACTGATGAAGTACCTGAAATGGATTGGATCCGCGTGATGTATTCTTATCCTGGATATGTCACTGACCGGATGATCGATGTGATGGCCAGTCGAAAACAGATCTTGCCCTACCTGGACATTCCTTTACAACATGCTCACCCAAAAACACTCGCCCGGATGAAGCGTCCGGCCAATATAGGATGGGTCCATAAAACCATCGCAAAGATGCGCGCCAGCATCCCCAATCTGGCTATTCGCACTACTTTTATCGTAGGTTACCCGGGTGAAACGGATGAAGAATTCCAGGCTTTGGTTGATTTCATTCAGGAAATCCGCTTTGATCGCGTAGGGGCTTTTAAGTTTTCTTTTGAACCCGGTACCAGCAGCGAGGCTTTGGGAGATTCTGTTCCGCCTGACGTAAAGGAAGCCCGCTGGGAGCACTTGATGTCCATTCAGCAAAATATCTCTTTACAAATCAATCAGGCTTATGTTGGCAAAACCCTGGATATCCTTGTTGAAGGCTACGATAACGACTTGACTATTGGCCGCTCATATCGCGATGCGCCCGAGATCGATGGATTGGTATTTGCGGAAGGCAGGGCTGAAATTGGCAAGATTGTGCCGGTCAAGATCAGTGGCGCACTGGCTTATGACCTGACCGGAGTGCTCATCCAACGGCCGATCAATTTATAGAAGGGAATTGGGAGATTGTTTACCCCCTGAGCACTGACGAAAAATCCCGACCACGTGGTCGGGATTTTTCGTCAGTGCTCAGGGGGTTGGAAGCGGTGTTGCATTGGGATCCGGTGTTGCATTCGGATCCAATGTGGGATTTTCTGGTGGAATGTCTGTGGGCACTTCTGTGGGCGGGTTGCATTCAAGGTTTAATTTGTAATATTTACTGCTATATTCAACTTCCAGCGCAGAGATGTTATTGGCTTCGCTCCACACATCAAGGGCAGCGCAGCGATCCTTGAGTTTTGCATTCCCGGCTAACTGGTCACCGTATTCCAATAGCGCTTGTTTAAGGCGCTGGCTGGCGGTTACATTGGATGAATCGCGCAGATTGGGAGCATATTGGTTCACCTGCCGGAAATAGTTCACTGCCTCGGGCCAATTTACATCCCAGAATGAAGCTCCAGTGATATACATTCGTGTGAAGCTTCGCAGACCATCCGCATAACCATCCAGAGGACCAAAGCGCTCTGCCAGTGTCAAGTCATAAATGCCGCCTTCCATGTTGCTGGTTTTATAAGCCCCAACACCAAGAATTTGATCCAGGCCGCGGTTGCGTAGCGCTGTGTAATACATTCCATCGATGAGGGTGGCTTTGTACGTTGGGTCAGCCTTGCGGAGCGAGTCAAGTGAACTCATCAGCGCTGTCCACTCTTTTGCAACCAACTGTTGCTGAGCTTGGGCGAAAATGGCTTCTTGCCCGCGCAAATCGGGCGTGGGGGTGGTGGTAGCTGTCTCGGTGGGCACAGGTGATGGGGTGATAGCTTGCTTCACCAGCACTTCGGCCAGCTTATCTGCTGCGCCAGGAAATTGCGCATTCTGTTGGAGGATATATTCAAGTCGCTGACGGGCTATACTAAAGCGTCCAGCGTCAATATCTTGTTGGACAAGAGTAAACTGAGCACCAAGTTGTTTAGCTACCTGGGTGCCCTGGGCAGCCACCCGTTCAGACACACCTCTGCCATACCCAGCCATGCTTCCCAGTCCGATTGCAGCGATCAATAAAAGCAGGCCTATCCAAAAACCTGCGTGTGAGGGCTTGGTAATTTTCTGCGGGCTTTGCGGCTGCGTGTTATTTAGTGCATGAGGCTTCGTATCGGATAGGCTCTCAGGTTGCGTAGAACCTTCGTTTGTTTGAGTTTCATTCGTCATAGGAATAATTATACCTTAAGGTTAAAGCCGGAAAATCAGGCGCGCTTCCGATTTGACCAGGAATAAGGCTAACAGTGCGCCAGCGGCCATCCCCGCCAATGCAGTGAGATAACCTGGCCCCGGTAAAAAAGCTGCCAATCCATAAGCCGCACTTCCGCTGAGAACTGCTGCGAACAAGCCTTTACCAACCGCCGTCATGACTTGTACTGGCGGCTTGATCCTCTGATTTAACCAGAACAACATCACAATGGCTTCTACCAGAAGTGAAAGCTCGGCCGCAGCTATGATTGGCGTGCCAACGGCTCGAAACAGAGTCACCCCGACCAGGCCCACACATAAATAAATACTCATGCGAACTAATACTCCGCATAGAGGTATCCAAGGCTCCTGGCGAGCATAAAATGTTCGCGCGAGTGTTTCTTGCATGACGTAACCGGCCAAGGTGAGCAAATAGATACGCGCCGTCAGCGTCAGAAGATCGGTTCCCGCCTGATCAAAATTAAATGCAACTTGCAATAAGGGGCGTAAGCCAGCAGCCATAACCGTTGCTGCCGGGATGGCTAACGCCAACATTACCCGCAAAGCTTTTTCAATTGTCTCGGAAAATGTTTTCCAATCCTTCCTGGCTGCATATTCAGCCAGTGAAGGGAGTAAGGCAGTGGCGATGGCGGTCCCGAGCAGCGTCTCAGGTACTTGCATAATCATCCAACCGTAGGTCAATGATGTGACTGCTCCCACCTGACCCAGGCGTGAGGCAAAGTTGTCACGGGCAATGAACATTAATTGTATACCGAACATGGTCAGCAGGCGCGGAGCGATAAGCCTAAATGCTGTGATCAGACCGGAATCGTGGATGTTCAGGGATGGTGTCCAGCGGAACTGGTACTGGAGCAGCCCGGGAATTTGAATGGCAAGATGTAATCCGGCTCCAAGGATAACTCCATAGACCAATCCATGCACCCCCAGGCCGAGCGCAGGCAAAGTCAGCGGTCCGAAATGGTAAGGTACAGCTGGCGAGAAAACCAGCGCCCCAATGATCATGCCGACGTTATATAAAATTGGCGCCATGGCTGGAAAGAGAAAGTGCTGATTGGCTTGCAAACCGGCCATTACCAGACCGCTGACCGAGAAAATGATCGTCCCAATCAAATTTAGACGCATTAATTCGACCACCAGTGTTTGCTGTTCAGGGTTAAAGCCGGGTGCAATGCCCACCTGTGCGCGGACAATTTGACCTGCAAAAAAGGCGATCAGCAGCGCTACAAAGACAGTCGCGCTAAAGGCCACATTGGCAACTCGGGAGAATAGATCCCAGGCAGCAGCCCGGCCCTTTTGGGTTAGATATTCCGTTAGTAAAGGGATGAAAGCCATCGCCAGCGCCCCACCTGAGATCAACGCAAAAAGTAGGTCAGGCAGGTTATTGGCAACATTGAAAGCATCCAGCTCGGGCGAAAGTCGGAATTGACGGGCAATGATGATTGAACGGCCAAATGCCAGGATTTTATCCACCAGAAAGAAAAAACCGAGCAGTAATGACGTTCGTGTAAGATGGGAGAGTTTTTTCATGAGTTCAGTGTTTTGAGCATCGGCTGTTGGGGAATCAAAAAAGCGCCCTGCATATCTTTCCTTTATGAGAATGATACCAGATGTAGGACGCGTTTTTGATTTTTGAGGCTCGGGTTTTGGCGCTAATGCTCGGGGTTGGTGGGCGCAAAATTCTCTGCACCGGGCAGCTTACCGGCCAGGTTCTGGGGTTTGTGGATCAGCACCGGTAAACACTGTGGGCAAAGTTGGTAAATTTCACCGCGGAATTCGAGCGTGAGCAAAGGAATTTCATTTGAATTCCGCCCGCAGTTCAAGCAAGTTTTTTCGGACATGGGATCTCCTGAGAATTGATAATTGAATATACTCTACCTGAAAGCAGCAATCTGTGACTGGGGTCACATGACTAGAAAGTACCCTTGAGCATGCCACCATCGACGGGGAGCATCACGCCGGTAAGGTAGGATGCTAACGGAGAAACCAGGAAGGCTGCTACGTTGGCAAATTCCTGCGGAGTGGACATCCGTCCCAGGGGACTTTCGGCAGCCTGCCGGGCGATTTCGGCTTGCACGGTCGTGCCATTGGTTTTTGCTCGAGCGGTCATCAACTCGGTGACTCGCTCGGTCTCCGTCCAGGCTGGCAGTATCGAGTTAAAGCGGATGCCGTCTTTTCCCAACTCGAGCGCCAGCGACTTTGTCAGCCCAATGGTGGCTGCGCGGATTGAGTTCGAAAGAACCAGGTTTGGAATGGGTTGTTTAACAGAATACGATGTCACCGTTAACACGCTGGCAGCTACCGACTTGCGCAAAAACGGTAAAGCGGCTTGGATCAGGCGTACATTGCTCATAAAGGACAGGTCTATGGCTTTTTGCCAGGTTTCTTCGTCAAATGACTCAAATGCTCCGGGCGGGGGGCCACCCGCATTACAGATCAGGATATCCAAACCACCCATAGCTTCACTGGCAGCCTTGACTAGCTCTGCGGCGACCGGCGCTTTGCCAAGGTCCCCGGGGATACCGTAGACTGGCGAACCTGTTTCGCCAGAGAGCTTCAGCGCAGCGCTCTGGATGCGTGCAGCGTCGCGACCATTTATTGATACGATTGCGCCTTCCAAGGATAAAACACGAGCAGTGGCATATCCCAATCCGCGTGAAGACCCAGTTACCAAGGCTCGTGTGTTTCTCAAGTGTAGATCCATAACGGCTCCTTAATATTTTTCTGAACATTACCGTGTAACTACTTTTCATTCCTTGGCAACTGACCAAGGGTCAGGTAATAAATTCCACCCGCTGTTCGACTACATCTCCGTCCGTCCAATGCGCATCCACCCAATGCCTAACAGCCTGTAAAGAGCTATCCAAGTAGGTGCGTTGATTTCCGATCATGACACAGCCAATAACAGCTTGCTGCCATTGGTCCTGTAAATCCATTTCGGCCACAGACAGATTGAATTCGCGTTGAAGGCGAGCTATCAATGGCTTTATGTATCCACGCTTTTCTTTCAGAGATGCGCAGCCAGGCAGATGCAAATGGATGGTCAGAATGGCAATCATATTTGATTCTGCAGTCGCTTTGTCCTGGGTGCGAGCGGTGATGGTCCAAATTGTAAATTCTTGGGAATGTAAAGTCAAGTACTCATATAAGAGGTCTTTGAACAATTTACGTTTTGCGTTTTTCGCTTTACAATGACAGTTAATGGACACTGAAACAGCTTATAACCTCGCGCTCGATTATCTGTATGGTTTCGTCGATTATAGCCTTAAACATTCGTCGGAACTTGCCAAGGCCGATTTTAACCTTGAGCGTATGCGTTCTCTTATGGCGGCGCTCGGCAACCCGCAGGACAGCTACCCGTGTATCCACGTGGCTGGGACAAAAGGCAAAGGTTCCACTGCGGCATTGTGCGCCTCGGCCTTGCAAGCGGGGGGGCACCGCGTAGGACTGTATAGCTCGCCTCACTTGCAAGACTATACCGAGCGTATTCAGGTTGACGCAGCTTCCATCAGCCATGCTGAACTTGTGGAACTGGTCGAACTGGTGAAACCCGCTGTGGCGAAAATCCCGCTGTTGACAACTTTTGAGATCACCACTGCGCTGGCGTTTGCGCATTTTGCCCAGAAAAAAGTGGCTGCGGCTGTCATCGAGGTGGGTCTTGGCGGGCGGTTGGATGCTACCAACATCATTACCCCACGGGTCTCGGTGATCAGTTCACTTTCCTATGACCATACTGCCGTGCTCGGGAACACCCTGGCCCTCATCGCCGGAGAAAAAGCGGGAATCATCAAGCCTGGCGTCCCGGTGATCTCATCTCCGCAGAAAGATGAAGCCCTCAATGTATTGGAAGCTGTGTCCGCCGAAAGGGGCTGCGAGTTTACGCTTGTTGGGCGTGATCTGACCTATACTCAGCGTGAACACAGCCTGGAAGGTCAAACCTTTGAGGTAGTTACCCTCGCAAAGCAACCGCTCTCGGCGGTTATCCTACGCATTCCATTATTGGGTCAGCACCAGGTGGAGAACGCTGTCACAGCCTATGCGGCTTTGCAAAAGAGTGGTTTCGACTTGAGCCAGGCCAATATCGAGCAGGGTTTTGCGCAAGTGCGTTGGCCTTGCCGGTTTGAAATTGCCAACCGTGAACCAACCCTAATTCTCGATTCGGCTCATAATGAAGATGCTTTTGTGCGCCTGGCCCAGACGCTGGAAACCTATTTCCCTGGCCGAAAAGTTGTCCTCATCCTGGGTATTTCGGAAGATAAACACTTGGCGGCTATGCTCGCTGCAATCAAGCCTTTCATTAATAGGCTCATTGTCACGCGCGCTGATCACCCGCGAGCGCTCGAACCAGAAAAGATCATTGAAATCGCCAGCAAGGCTGGTTTGCAGATTGAATCAGTAATTCCAGTCGAAACAGCGCTCAATCGGGCGCTGGAAATTGCTCAAAATAATGGTAGTATTATCCTCTCGGCGGGTAGCATGTTTGTTACCGCGGAAGTCAAATCGGCCTGGCAAAAGAAAGTGAAACAACCATGACAGAGAAGCGGAACATTCCCCAAGACGACTGGAACGAAGAAGAAGACGAAAATTTTAATGTGGCAATTTCTCAGCGGACTGAAGAACTATACCGCGTGCCGGCCCATGAGACGGATGCAAATGGTGTCTTTGAGGCTTTGGTCCTGCCTATGCGTGATCTGGTCGTGTACCCACACATGGTCTCGCCCGTATTTGTGGATAACGAAGCTTCTATCCTTACCCTGCAAACTGCCCATGAGCGTAATCAGACGGTCATTGGTTTGACCCAAAAGGATCCAGAAAAGGATGCGCCCAAAGCGATTGATTTCCTGCCCATCGGCGTGGAAATTGCTGTGGGCCGGCTACTCACCATGCCTGATGGCAACAGTTCAGGGTTGGTGCAGGGCCGGCGGCGCGTGGAAGTCATAGAGTTCACCCGCTTTACGCCTTATATTAAGGTGAAGGTCAAGGTTATCACGGAGGTCGAAAAAGCCGATAAACAGGCGCAGGCCCTGATGCGCTCGGCTTTGAGCCAGTTTGAGCACTGTGTACAATTAAACCGTTCCATCCCTGAAGAAGCGCACCTGTTTGCCCTGAATATTGCTGAACCGGGTTGGCTGGCTGACATGATTGCGACTTCCATCTCCGTCTCTTTTGATGAGCGGCAGAAGCTGCTATTAATGGTCGATCCAAAAGAACGCTTGGAACGAATTAATGAACTTCTGGCTGCCGAAGTCGATGTTTTGGAACTGGAAGAAGACATCCATACTCGCGTGCAGAACGAGGTGGATAAGAGCCAGCGTGAGTTTTACTTGCGTGAACAGATGAAGGCCATCCAGACCGAACTTGGCGAAGGCGATATTTGGACTCGGGATATCGGCGAGCTGCGCGAAAAAGTGGATAAGGCCAAACTGCCAGAGGAAGCCCGCAAAACAGCCCTAAAAGAGATTGAGCGGCTTGGCCAGATGCCACCCATGGCGCCCGAGGTGGGCATTATCCGCAGTTACATTGAATGGATCCTGGATCTGCCCTGGTCTGTGATGACTGATGACAATTTGGATGTGCGCCACGCTGGCGAGGTGCTCGACCGCGATCATTACGGTTTGCAAAAAGCCAAGGACCGCATTTTGGAATTCATCGCTGTGCGGTCTTTGAAGCCAAAGAAGGAGCGCCAGCCCATCTTATGCTTCGTTGGTCCTCCTGGAACAGGCAAGACCTCGCTGGGCCGCTCCATCGCCGAGGCCCTGGGTCGCAAATTTGTGCGCATTTCGCTGGGTGGTGTGCGCGACGAAGCCGAAATTCGCGGTCACAGGCGTACTTATATCGGCGCGTTGCCCGGACGTATCATCCAAACGATGAAACGCGCCGGCAGCGGCAATCCGCTTTTTATGCTGGATGAGATCGATAAGCTCGGGAACGACTTCCGCGGTGATCCATCATCTGCGCTGCTCGAAGTACTGGATCCGGAACAAAACAACTCATTTAGCGATCATTATCTCGAGATAGCCTTCGACTTATCCAAGGTCATGTTCGTAACAACAGCCAATACGCTCAATACCATTCCAGAGGCGCTGCTGGATCGCTTGGAAGTGATCGAATTTCCTGGTTATATTGAAGAAGAGAAAATGGCCATCTCGGATCGTTTCCTGATCCCACGCCAAATGGACGAGAATGGTATGCACGAGACCAACCTGCGCTTTTCGGAGACAGCTCTTCAGCGCATTATCCGTGAGTACACTTACGAAGCGGGCGTACGCAACCTGGAGCGCGAGATTGGGCGCGTTATCCGCAAAGCAGCGCGGCTCAAGGCAGAAAAACGCGAATATCCAACCATTATTACCCCCAATATGGTCGAGAAATTCCTTGGCCCGCCCCAATACCTGCGGACTGAGGCTGAGTTACGGGATGAAGTCGGTGTGGCCACATCTCTGGCCTGGACTGAAAATGGCGGCGAGATCATGTCAATCGAAGTGGCTGTCTTGGAAGGCAAAGGCGGCCTGCAGATGACCGGTCAGATTGGCGATGTCATGCAGGAATCCGGACAGGCTGCGCTGACCTATATTAAATCGCGCGCGGATGCGTTTGGTATTGACCCAGATATCTTTGAGCGCATGGACATTCACGTCCATATGCCTGAGGGCGCTATTCCTAAGGATGGGCCCAGCGCCGGGATTACCCTGGCTACAGCCATTCTTTCAGCCTTGACAGGCCGCCCGATTTATCGCGAAGTTGGCATGACGGGCGAGATCACTCTGCGTGGGCGCATTTTACCCATTGGAGGCGTGCGCGAAAAACTGCTGGCTGCTCACCGTACCGGGTTAAAGGTGGTCATGCTTCCACAGAAAAACATGAAAGA
>CAZHWV010000083.1:0-18991 GCA_964536185.1 uncultured Anaerolinea sp.
ATTGGCTCTGCTTGGTTTTTTGAGGCAAGGGCCTCTGCACGGATATCAGATCCAGTTGATGCTTTCTACCCCGGCCGGGTTGGGTCCGATCTGGCATTTGAAGCAAAGCCAGTTATATGCGCTTTTGGGGAAACTAGAAAAAGATGGATTTATTCATGGAGAATTGGAAGCGCAGGAAGCGGCGCGTCCCCCGCGTCGAATGTACCAATTGACCCAAACTGGGCAGATCGCCTACCTGGATTGGGTTCAAAACCCGGTCAATGTGCCGAGGCTCATACGACAGGAATTCATGGTAAAGTATTATTTTGCCAGGCAGGAAGGATCTGAACAGGCGCGAGCCTTGGTTGATTTGCAACGAGTTATCTGCCGAGGATGGCTGGAAACCATGAAGGCTGAAAAGATTGATCACGTTTCATTTAACTGGCAAATCCAGCAATATCGCATTGGGCAGATTAAGGCGGCACTCGCCTGGCTCGAAAATGTGTAAACAGTCCCAGTATTTTGAGCTATTCTCACCGATTTCAATAGGATCCTATGATCAGTGTCAAAGAAGCGCAACAACGAATCTTATCCAATTTTGAACCGCTGGAAACAACTTTTGTTCATCTGGATGCTGCCCTGGGCCGCATGCTAACGCGACCCATTCAGTCGGAAATTGATTTTCCAATATTTAATAATTCCAGTGTGGATGGTTTTGCTTTACATGCGGAAGACATTTCCTTCGCCACTACAAACCACCCCACATACCTGGATGTCGTCGCTGACATTCCCGCCGGCAGCGTTGCACAGATATCCATTTCCAGGGGTCAGGCTGCCCGTATTATGACTGGTGCGCCCATCCCTGATGGCGTGGATGGCGTGGTGATGGTTGAAGACACGGACGCGAAACAACACCCGGTTGGCAGCGCGGCGCCAGCCAGGGTGAGTATTTATCAAACCATTCAGTCAGGAGAAAATATCCGCAGGGTTGGGGCAGATATTGTTTCTGGTCAGGTAGTGCTCCCTGCCGGGATTGTTATTCGTCCACAAGATATTGGAATTCTGGCCATGCTCGGTATCTCATCTGTGCCTGTGCGCAGGCAGCCCAGGGTGGCGTTGATTTCGAGTGGTGATGAGCTTATTCCTGTGGATGTGCCGCTTACACCCGGGAAAATCCACGACTCAAATACGTATATGCTGGCTGCGCTTGTTCAAAAAGCAGGCTGCGAAGTATTGCGTCTGGGTGTCGCCTCGGACCGTTTGGAAGCAGTTCAGAAAATTTTAGCCCAGGCGGTAGACGCAAAACCTGACTTGATCATCTCATCCGCTGGCGTCAGCGCAGGCGCCTTTGATTATATAAAGGATGCCGTGGAAAGCGCTGGCAGCCTGAACTTTTGGAAAGTCAATATGCGTCCAGGGAAACCGCTGGCTTTTGGTAGCTTTCGCAATATTCCTTTTTTGGGACTGCCGGGTAATCCGGTATCTTCTTTTGTGAGTTTTCTGGTATTCGTTCAACCTGTTTTGCAGCGATTACAGGGTCAGGAAACAAGCGAAAAACTTTGTGTCAAGGTTTTGTTGGATGAGGCGATCGAGTCGGATGGGCGTGAAAGCTACTTGCGCGCTGTGATCAGACAAGAAAATGGACGGAATATTGCCACGTTGAGCGGTCACCAAGGGTCAGGAAACTTGCTCTCAATGGTCCTGGCGAATGCTTTGCTGGTTATTCCAGCCGGGGTGAAATCCTGCCCGCCGGGTTCAGAAGTTGAGGCATGGATGTTGGAAAGTTGACGAGATATTAAAACATAACTTTTCCTTAGCGAATGCTTAATGCACCTGGGTGCCATCTATTTTGCGCATTACACCGAGCAGGATCAGCGAAACCAGCACCAACAAGACCGATAAAACCACGGCCACATCCAGGTTGCGTTCAAAGCCGAGATAAATGGCCAGCGGCATCGTCTGGGTGGTTCCTTCCAGATTGCCCGCGAATAGAATGGTTGCGCCAAACTCGCCCAGGGCGCGCGTCCAGGCCAGGATTGCGCCGCTGATCAGTGCCCGCCCGGCCAGCGGGAACATCACCTGGCTGAACATTTGCCACTGAGTAGCGCCTTCCACATGCGCGGCTTCTTCCAATTGTGGATCAATCCCGGCGAATCCGATCCTTGCCGAACGAACAAACAGCGGTGCGGAAACAAAGGTTTGAGCGATGACCACTGCTGCTGTGGTAAATGGAAGCGTTACACCAAAAGCCGCCAGCCAGCTGCCAAATACCCCCTGGCGGCCAAAGGCGATCAACAAGGCCAGGCCTGCCACAGAAGGTGGCAGCACAACAGGCAGGTCAATCAACAGCTCAAGCGCGGCCCGTCCTGGAAAATCCCATCGCGCCAGAATAAACGCCAGCGGCGTGCCAATCAGTAGAGAAACCATCACACTGATCAGGCTGGTGACCAGGCTCAATTTGAGCGCTGCCAGCGCTGTGTCCGATAAAGCGTACGTGAAAAAATCCTGGCCAAATGCGCGCAGGAACAAGGCCAGCAACGGCAGGCCCAGCAGGAGTACCAGCAGTAGACCAGGAATAACAAACAGCCAGTCAGTCTGGCTGTTTGTTGGAATGATATGTTGGGTTGATGAACGTCGCAGTCGCATATTGCTATTTTACAGGTAAAAAGCCCCACTTTTGCAGTGTGGCTTGTCCATCTGTTGAAAGCACATAGGCAATAAAAGCCTGGGCGAGATTAGGATTTTGGGATTGACTCAATGCAGCCATCGGATACTTGGCAATAACATTACTTTCAGCCGGGATCTCAATCTTCTGCAAATCAGGCGTAGCCACCGTATCGGACATGTAAACGATGCCCGCGTCCGCTTCACCTAGCTGGATCTTGGCGACCACCTGCTTGACGTCGCTTTCATAAGAAACAACGTTTTTCAACACGTTATCCTTGTAACCGGCGCCGAGCGCGACATCCAGTTTATCGAGCACCTGCAGGGCATAATTTCCCACCGGTACTTCCTTGGCGGCCAGTACAAGTTTGAGCCCCGGTTTGGCCAGGTCCGCCAGCTCGGCAAGCCCAGCGGGATTTTTGGCAGGCATGATTATCACAAGCTGGTTGGTCAGAAATATCTTTGAAGCGTCAGCGGTGACAAATTTGCCAGTGACCAGGGCATCCATTTCCTTGGTGTTGGCAGAAGCAAATACATCCGCCTGAGCACCCTGCTCGATTTGCGTGCGCAGCGTCTGGGAACCACCAAAGTTGAACTTGACGGTGACACCCGGGTTGGCAGTTTCAAAGGTCTTGCCAATTTCGCCGAAGGCATTTGTCAAAGATGCAGCCGCAAAAACTGTTAACGTTCTTGGTTCGGGTTTCGCTGTTGGCACTGTTGTTGCTACTTCCGTCGGAAATACGGATAGCGCCTCGGTTGCTGGAACGGTTGTCGGCGTCGGTGTAGCCGGGGAACTGCAAGCCGAAAGAAGCATGGACAGGGTCAGGAAAAGCATGAATAAGCGTTTCATTTTTTCTCCTTCAAGATGGTAATCTTTTTACTCACTTGATGAGTATTGCTCATCGAATGAGTATACCAGGCTGCGCAATTTTAGGCGAGACTGCGCGCGGCAACTCTTTTGAGAAAACATTATTAACGCTGTAAATGTGAACTTGCCATGGTTGGCCTGTTAAATTGTTTCCCTATTCCCAGATGAGCCGATCTGTACCCGATGGCACCCCTATTTTTATAGGAATGGCTGTCCGAATTTCCTCAATTCTTATTGATGAGCGCGTGTGGCATACCAGCCAAGCTTATCCGCTGTGCGAACATCAAATTCCGGACATATGGTTTGATATCCAGCAGCGGTGTTTCATCCAGCATATCCACGCCTTGAATTTGCAAAAGCGGTCCGGTTCTCTGAACGAGTTGGACGATTGAAATGCCGATCGGATTTGGCCGGCTGTAATAGCGGGTGGCGAAAATGACAGCATTCTATCACCCAGGACAGAATGCTGTCATTTTGTACCACTTTACGGTTGGAAGGAATGCTGACACTCATCCAGCCATTTCAACACAGTTCTCAACTGCTTCAAGCGCAGATCCAGGCTCATTCGATTATAGATTTGTTCACCGGGTAGATCGCTCTGGGTTTGTTTCAAGCGTTCGATGTGGCTCTTGGCTTCCGCCCTTTGCCGCTCAAAGGCTTCCGGCAGTTTTTCAGGCATATACATGCGCAAAAAATACAACCGGGTGACGAACTCCATGCGGATGGCTCGGGTGCTGCCGCCACTGGGAGTTTCCAACCAATCCATGAAACGCTTGCGTCCATGTTCTGTCATGCTCAAAAGCTGGCGGGATGGTAACCTTTCCTGGATTATTTCTTCCGCAGAAATATCACCTTGTGTTTCAAGACGCTTAAGAATGGAGTAAGCCTGGCTCTGACTGAGATGCCAAACCTGTCCCAGGTCGCTGATCACTTTGCGATGCAGGTCATACCCGTGACCTGGCGCGCCAAAGAGTTGCCCTAAAAGAGCCATTTCAGGCGAAAGTGTGCCAATGTGATGTGGTTTATGATCCATTTTTCCTACTCACCGGTTAAGTGTTACTCATTAGATGAGTGTATCAAGGAGTATGATTTTGAGCAAGATATCGAAAAAGCAAATGCACTACGAGTTCTACCCCTTCTCAAATCCGTGTATGATTAAGAAAGACGGTTCTATTCTTGCTTGGCATGGAGTTTAACTTGGATGAGAATAAAAAAGGCAAATTAGTTCTCGTTGCGGGAGTGATTCTGGCTGCTGGAGCCGCCTCGCGCATGGGCCAGCCAAAATTGCTACTTCCCTGGAATGGCGAAACGCTCATACACCATGCCACTCGTACCGCGCTGGATGCCGGGCTGGATCCGGTTGTGGTTGTGACGGGTTCCGGGAGTGTTGAAATGCAAGCAGCCCTGGCAGGTCAGGATGTGCGAGTGGTATACAATCCGGATTGGCAAGCTGGTCAAAGCACCTCTGTACGGGTGGGCATTAATGCGCTACCTGAGCATGTACAGGCGGTTATCTTTCTACTTGGCGACCAACCGTACATTTCTCCGGAATTGCTACAAACATTGGTAAGAACTTTCGGCCAAATACGCCCCACCATCCTGGCGCCTTTTGTTGGAGAAAAAAGAACAAACCCGGTTCTGTTTGAACGTTCAATTTTTCAAGCTTTGCGCTGCTTGCAGGGCGATGCAGGCGCGCGTAGCATCTTTGCAAAATATCCACCCACACCGATGCCCTGGTCCGATGAGCGACTGCTTTTTGATGTGGATACCCCAGAAGATTATCAACGACTGATGGAGTTACGAGAAAGTAAAACCAAAGACTAATCAATAGGGATTTGCTCCCCGCTATGAGTGGTGTTATAGCCTGTCAACCCGCTGAGTTCTGTGCGGAAGGCGCTGGTCTGGATATAATCGAGCAAGGGGGCTGCCAATTGAGTATGTTCAATAGGGATAACCAAAGCATAGCGTTCCTCGAACAAAGGGATGAAGTCGCCCTGGGTTTCGCAGGCAGCAGCCTGAAGGCCGATAGCGACATCAGCTTTTCCTGCTTGAACAGCTTTGGCAGCTGCACCGTGGGTGTTGACGGAATTCTGATAACCTTGGATCGAGGTAGAGGGGAGTCCAAGTCGGGTGAATTCCTGATCGAGCCAGAGGCGTGTCGCAGAGCCAAGATTCCGATTAATCAGGATCACGTCATCCCGAGCCAAATCGAGTAGGGCTTTCAGTCCCTTGGGATTTCCAGGCGCAACGATTAAGCCCTGAGTACGATGGGCCAACGTAACCACCGAGACAACTCGGCCTAGGAACAGGTCGCGGATAAAAGGTGTGCTGTATTCACCCCCAGGATTGGGTGGGTGCGTAATCCCTGCCACTTGGCACAATCCCTGGCGCAGGTTGATGAGGCTGTCGAGTGAGTCACTTGGCTGGATAAGCAGTGAGAGGATCGGGGCAAGATGGCTGGTAATGAATTCAATGGCAACATCCTGACTGCCGGAAAAGATAATAGCGGGGTTCTGACTATAAGGCAGGATGAGTTCCTGCAAGATCAGGGCCGAAGCCCTGGCCCGATAATATTTTTCGCTACCCCGTGCAACAGTGCGTATTCCGGCCATTTCGACCAATCCGACTGTTTCCAGGATTTTAAGATGGTGTCGCACCCAGCCAGGGGTTTTATTAATCATTATCCCAAGCTGGGTGAGCGTGGCTGGTTCGGCCATTAACCGCCGCAGGATATCTAAACGGCGTGTATCAGCCAAGATTTTGAGCTGTTG
Organism: uncultured Anaerolinea sp.; assembly: GCA_964536185.1. Taxonomy (GTDB): domain Bacteria; phylum Chloroflexota; class Anaerolineae; order Anaerolineales; family Villigracilaceae; genus UBA5195. The sequence goes on from CAZHWV010000083.1 coordinate 6,283, forward strand.
AAAAGTATGCAGGGTCTCGAAATTATCCATAAGGTTGGAAGACGAGAAAATCTAATTTTGGGCAGGCTCCTAAAAGTAAGGACCGAAGCCTGCCCAAGATTCTATCTCCCCAGAAATGCCGCCACTTCAGGGCTGGCGGGGTTCTGAAAAACACTCTCGGGCGTGCCCACCTGAACATTGCGGCCATTAAGCATCACCACCACCCGCGTCGCGAGCCTGGTCGCTTCTTTCAAATCGTGGGTGATTAAAATGGTTGTTGTTTGGGCAGCCGGGAGGATTTGGCCGAGATCGTCAAGTAGGCGGCTGCGCGTGGGTGGGTCGAGCGCGCCAAAAGGCTCGTCGAGCAGTAAAAGCTCTGGTTCCAACACCAGGGCGCGGGCCAGGCTGACACGCTGTCCCTCGCCGCCCGAAAGCTCGTTGGCGCGGCGCTCTTTAAGGTGAGAAATCCCCAATCGTTCCATCCACGTTTCCACGCGCGGCTGAATTTCTTTTTTGGACAGGCCGCGAAACTTCAGCCCGGAAGCGACGTTCTCGGAGACAGATGCATCGAACAGGAGCGGATCTTGCAAAACCAGGGCTAAGCGGCGGCGATAGGCCAAATCCGACTCCCCGTGAGCCGGGTGGCCGTTAAAGCGCATTTCTCCCCGCTCGGGGTGCAGCAGGCGGGCCAGGACGAGCAGCAAGGTGCTTTTCCCGGCGCCGTTCGGGCCGACAATTGCCAGGACATCATCCTTTTGGACCACCAACTCCCCAATTTCGAGCACCGGGCGGCCTCCACGGCGGACAGTCAACTCATGCAGAGAGAGCAGGTCAGTCGCCACGGCGCGCCCCCTTCTGTTGGATAACGGTCAGCGCCCAGTTGACGAGGAAAGTGATCGTCAGCAGCAAGACCCCAAGACCAATCGCCATGTCAAACTCGCCTTTGCTGGTTTCGAGGACGATCGCAGTTGTCAGGACGCGCGTCTGCCCGCGGATATTGCCGCCGACCATCATACTCGCGCCGACCTCCGAAATGACCGATCCGAAACCGGCCATCAGCGCCGCCAAAAGTGGCAGCCGCGCCTCGCGCCACAGCATCCAGACCATTTGCGGGGTGGATGCGCCTAATCCGCGCAGTTGCAGTTGCAAACGCGGGTCAAGCGCCTGAAGCGAGGCCGTCGTCAAACCAGTCACAACCGGAAAAGCAATGATAACCTGGGCGATGATAATGGCCCAGGGCGAATAAATCAATTTCAAATCGCCGAACGGCCCGGAGCGCCAGAGCATCATGGCCACAAATAACCCGACGACAACCGGCGGCAGGCCCATGCCTGTGTTGACCAGGCTGAGCAGAATCGAACGTCCGGTGAACTTGCCCAATGCCAGCAGCGTGCCGAGCGGCAGACCGATCAGCAGGCTAATGGCGGTGGCCAGGCCGGAAATTTGGAGGGAAAGCAGGGTGATCTGGATGGTTTCGTTCATTGTATGATTGTGTTATTTGGTGATTGAGTGAATAACATTCACTCAATCACCAAATGGCTAACTCGCTAATTTACAAAATTACTTCAGGCCCAAATCGGCATCGGTCTTGGTCGCATCGCCGATGAAGAGCGCCTGACCATATTTATCAACGCCAAATTTGCCGATGACTTCCTGGGTGGCAGGATCGGTCATGAATTTGGCAAAAGCCAGCGCGCCTTCGTAATTGACCTTGGGCCACTTGGCCGGGTCGACTGTCATAACGTGGTAAACGTTTAAGAGAGCATTGTTACCTTCGAGCAGGATCTCAAGCTGGAGCTTATCCTTGTTGGCCAGGAAAGTGGCACGATCAGTGAGAGTATAACCGCTCTTTTCGGAGGCAATGGTCAGCGTGGCGCCCATGCCCTGGCCGGTTTCGATATACCAGGCTGGTTTTGTTCCCGCCGGGTCGAGGGTGGCCTTTTTCCAGAAATCGAGTTCCTTGGTGCTGGTGCCTGATTTATCGGCGCGGGCGACGAAGACCGTGGTTCCGGCCTCGCCAGCCGCAGCCAGCGCTTTAAATGCGTCTGCCGGGCCAAGCCCATTGATTTTGGCCGGGTCGGCGGCGGGGCCAACCAGGATAAAGTCGTTGTGCATCACCAGCAAGCGTTCTTTGCCCCAACCATCGCTCATGAAGGTCTTTTCGGCAGCCGGGGAATGGACGAGCAACACGTCTGCATTGCCTTCCTGACCCATTTGAATAGCGGCGCCGGAGCCGACGGCCACAGTCTGGACTTTGTAGCCGGTCTGCTTCTCGAACATCGGGACGAGGACATCCAGCAGGCCAGAATCCTGGGTCGAGGTGGTGGTCGCCATGATCAGGTTCGGGTTGGCTGGGGCCGCCGGAGCGGCGGCTGCTGCGCCTTTGACCACTTCGATTTTGGTCACATCCTTGACCCAGGATTTGCTCGACAGGCCAGGCATGACCATGTTGAACTTACCATCGGCAACCCCGACCAGGCAGTCGGCGCAGGCTTTGACATCGGCCAGGGGAACTTCGTTGGTAAAACCATCGCTGGCACTGATGACGATCGCTCCGGCTCCATCTTGCAGACCGGCTTTCTCAAGAACGGCGTTCAAGCGGACGCCTTCATAATCACCAGGACCACTCTTGGGGTGTTCGGCGGTCACTTTGACCACTTCCAGCCCGGAGGGGTCGGCGGTTGTCAGGGTCAATTCGGCCTTGACCAGGCCGGTGACCATCAGCGACGCCCCAGCGGGAGCTGCCGGGGCAGCAGGCGCTACAGTGGCGGGGACTGCCGTTGGGGCTGGCGCGGCAGTGGGTTCCGGGGTGGCAGCAGGAGCGCAAGCAGAGAGCGCGACAGCCAACATCAGGAACAGTGTGAGTAAAATATTGCGGTGTGACCATTTCATGTTTCTTCTCCTTGTGAAAAATTTGTTTGACGGTTTGCGAGTTGGTTCAACAACATCGCGAATCCACTTTTTAGTCTTTCTTCGGCTGGAGCGCCAATTGCAGGCAGAGAAAAACAGCCAGAGAAATCACGATCAACAGGGCGGCCACCGGTTGGGCTGCGCTCAGGCCGTAGCCCTGAAAACGTTCAAAGACCAGCACCGGGACGATTTTGGGGTGATACGAAAGGATCACCACCGCGCCGAATTCGCTGATCGCGCGCGCCCACATCATTAGCGCGCCGCCGAGGACGCCGCGCCAGGCCAGGGGCAGAGCCACATACCAGAAAGCCTGCCACGGAGTTGCGCCGTCGGTCAGAGCCACCAGCTCCAGTTCCTCGTCGACCAGCGCGAAGGCTTCGCGACTCATATTAACCAGAAAGGGCAGGCTGACGAACAACATCCCAACGACGATCCCGCCCAGGCTGTCGGTAAAAACCAGTCCGAGCGGTTCCAGGCCTTGCCCGAGCAATCCGCGCCGTCCGAAAACCAGCAGCAGGGCCACGCCCGCCGCCGTATGCGGAATGATTACCGGCAGGTTGACGAGCGCTTCCACGATTTGCTTAGCAAATCGTTGTTTGCCGCGTAATTTGCGTCGCGCCAACAGGTAAGCCAGCGGAATACCTGTCAGCGCGGCCAGCGCGGTGGAAATCAGTGCCGCGCCAAACGTCAGGCGGATGGAATTCAACACTTCCGGGTCGGTCAGCGCCAGCAGGAAAGAGTCAAATGTTGTGCCGAGAAAAATGCTAATGAGCGGCAAAATGATAAAGAGCAGGAGCAGGCTGCCGAGCAGACCAAAAAACAAATCAAAAATTTGCTGACGGCTCAACGTCCCTCCGCGGGGGCGCACAGGTTTTGCAAATCTGCTGGGAGGTTGGCGTAGCCATCGGCGAGAGCGGTCGCGAACATCGGGTGGTGGTTGGCTTCCAGAATGGCGCGGCCTTCCGGGGAGAGCAGGAAAGCGATAAAGAGCGCAGCCTCCTTCGGGTGCGGCGAACTGCTCGGGATGGTGATCCCATAGCCAATCCGCTCGCCGCGAAACTCGGGTTTGACGCTCGCAAAGCGTTGGAAATCCAGGTTGACTTGGACCCGATGGTAAAGATTTTCAAAAGCGGCTTCGCCCAGGTTGGCTTCGTCGGGCAGGCGGATCAGCCCCAGGCCGTGCTGGGCGATGACGCTTTCATATTCGAAGGCATAATCCAGGTCGCCCGATTCGAGCAGGGCAATCAATTGGATGCTTGCGCCGCGGATCAAAATATGCGCTTGAGGGCGCGTCTCCAAGACTTCGGGGACAGTAATGGTGGTCAGTTCGTCATCCCGAAAAATCTTGATTGGTGATGTGAACTGCCCGTTGAAAAGCGGTCCGAACAGGTGATAGTTTTTCGCTCGTTCCTCGGCCAGCGCCACCGCCATCAGCGCACGGTAGCCCGATGCGTCGAAACGAGGGTCAGCAATGCCAACTTTTACATCCGGGCGGGCCAGCACTTCGGCCCAGCTTTCGGTGTTGATTTCAGCGGCGTATTTACTGTTTTGATTGTAGGCCAGGGCCAGATGGTTGCTGGCGTAGCGGATGTACCAATTGGCATAGGGCTGGCCGGTGTCGGGGTTGTTGACTGCGTACATCAGCATCGGGATCAGCGCCGCATCGGCGGTGGCAACCACATCAATCGGCTCGTGCAGCTCGGTGGCATGGCGGATGACCTGGATGCTGCCGTGGTATTCGGGCAAAACGTCGATCTGGGGATATTTCGCTTCGAAAGCTACGGACAGCGCATCGAAGGGCTGGATCAGGCTCCCGGCGGCAAAAACGACCAGCGGCGTTTTTGCGCTCGAACTCTCTGGAGCCGGGGTTCCGGTACATAAGGCTAGCCCGAGCGAGATGATAAAGAAAAAGCGCAGGAGTTTGGTCATGAGCTTGTCAGTACCCACTTCATCCTCCATCGAATCTAATCTTTGTTTTGGGGAATGAAATGGGAAAGATGTCTATTTCACTTCAATCTTGACTACATCCTTGACCCACAAGCTGGTTTCCAGATCGGGCAGGACGAGTTTGAACTTTTCGGGAGTATTGGTGAAGGCGAACAGGCTGTTCTCGCAGGCGCGGATGTCGGCCAGCTTGATTTCGGCGGTGAAACCATCCGCGGCGGTGATGAACAAGGTTTGTGCGCCATCCTTGATGCCTGCCTGGTCAAGCAAGGCGTTCAGGGAGACACCCTCCACATCCTCTTTGCCTTTCTTGGTCTCGGCTGTGGTTTTGATTATTTCCATTTTGCGCAGGGCGGCTTCGTTCAGGGTCAATTCCTGGTTGACAAGTCCAGTCAGCGTTATCGTGGCCTGATCGGCAGGGACGTTTTCAAGCGCGCCAGTATTGGCGGGCGGGACATTGACTTTGATTTCGGTGATCATTCCGGCCATTTCGTTCTTTTGCAGGTCAGAACCGACCAGCCGCAGCGGGAAGTAATTTTCGGACAGAGGATTGTCATTGACTTTAGAAGCCAGGATGATGTTCATGTTGCGATTAAGGCGCGCTGCCTCAAAGCTGACGGTGTAACCATCGCTGGCAATCACATCGACGGTATAACCGGCTTTAACCAGATCGGTATTGTAAGCAGCAATTCCTTCGTGTTTGTTTTCATCATCCACGCCGCCGACCAGGATATAAAGCGGCACGCCGACCCAGACCTGAGCCTTGTCATCCGTCCAACTGGCGCCATGACACTGTGGGGCCGAGCAGGATTCGATTGTTGCGCGCTCAAATGCGTCTTCGATCCCACCGACAGCCTTCAGCTTCCATTCCATGACCAGTGGTTTGATCTCCAGCTTGTTGACCCATTTCACTGCCCAATGTCCATCGGTGACCTGGTTAAGTTTATCGCTGACGATTGTCAGGCGCAGGGTACCGTCCTGTTTGGGGTCGAGCATTTTGCCATCCATTTCATAGGCCACCATGGCAGTCAGCGGGACTTGCGTTTTTAGTTCATCGCCCCTGGCCGGGTCGTAGGCAATAAATGTTCCATTCGTAATCTGGTCATACGAAAAAGTGATGCTGTAACCATCCTCGGCGACGATGTTTAGACCGGCAGTTTCATCCATTCCTGCCAGTTTGGCCAGGTCTTTCAGCGCCACGCCCTTGAACTTGGTCGGCGGGGTGATTTTCCCAGTGCTGCTCTTGATCCCGCCGTATCCCTCGGTGACGGGCATGGCCTGCAATTCGGCCAGGCTAAACGTCTTGGTCTCGGTCGCGCCGACGATTTCCAGTGCTGGAACAGCTGGAGCTGCGGGAGCGGTAGGTGCTGCGGTCGGAGGCGCAATGGTGGGCACAACAGGCACAGCGGTCGCGGGCGCAGATTCCGGTGTGACGGCAGGGCTGCAAGCTGCAAAAACCAGAGCCAGGGCCAAAAACAATCCCCCGGTCAAAATCAAACGCAAATACAGTTTCATGCTAATCTCCTCTGTTTTCGATGGGGTCCATTCATGAATGGATCCGAAATAACCATGGTTCTGTTTATAAAATGGAACCTAATCCCAGCCTGATCCGCTGTAGTCTGAGCTCAGACTGTTGGGATTTATGGAAAATTGTTATGCCTTTGTCTTATCCTGAATTGGATTTTGGTGTGAAACGGCGGAGTCCGAGGACAAGCAATGCCCCGAGCAGACCGCCGATCACGCCGTAGAGTAAATGGCTGCCAATCGGATAAACCACGCCGTAGCGGAAAGAACCAAAAGACCAGCCGGAAAGAATGGTAATCACCAGTCGGGCTATCGGCTTAGTCGCGTGCGCCAGCCCGCCGAGAACCATCAAGAACCAGAGTTTATCGGCATAACGTGGCAGATAGCGGAAGGCCAGATCCATGACCGGGCCGGGCAGCTGGTAAATCAACCAGATAAAAGGGTCATCCCTGGCACCCCAGATCGGCAGCATTGACACCCCGGCTGCACCCAGGCTGGCAAGACTACCTGCGCCTCGAAAACGCGACAAGGAGCGTCCCAGGATCAGGACGGCCATCCACTCAATTCCGTGATAACCGGGCAGGCCGAGGGCCAGTCGGAAACTCTGGTGCAAGACTACGGCCAGCGCTCCGCTGCTGAGTAGCAGCAGGGCTTCCCACCAGGTCAGCACCCACTCAGTTGGAAAGGCTCTTGATATGGTCTTTGGAGAGAATGTGCCATTCATGGTTTTGCTCCTCTACATATAATATGGCCTGGCCGCCGCGCAAAATGGGACGCACCCATTCGCCAAGCTCGACCAGCGTTTCGGGGGAAAGGTTAGCCCCATCCAGGGGGCGGATGCAGTCAATCCGTCCAAGCGCGCATATTTCTGCTACAGTGTGGAGACCGGATAAATCACGCAGGCCAGGCAGCCACAAATAGCGGCCATCATTCCCCGCGTGGTGCAAGCCTACCCCAGCCAGCGCGCCAATGATCCCTCCATGGGTGCCGGTCAGCCCTTCCAGGCGGATTTCTTGATTCAACGCAGTATGTTCGGCTTCAAGCCGGGTCAAGACAACGATCTTGGCCCGGCTTCCAAAAGCGTGGAGACAGGCATTCACCTTCTCCCAGGCCGCCAAGCACAGCCCAGCATCAGAACCGGGGGCGCTTTCGCGCAGCAGGAATTCACGGCTGGCACTCCACATCTCGTTTTCTTTGGCCGGGTCGGCTTCGAACAACAGGCAGGCCGAGCTGTTGTGGGATGTGTATGGAATCGCGGGTGAGACCAGCAGTTGGTGACGGGTGATTGCGAGCGGCTGGGCTAGTCCTTGTTCAGCCAGAGACTCGGCCAGTTGCCGGGCGCGGTACCCCGTGCCCCGGCTTTCGAGGTTGTCTGTATCGTCGATTCCGATTAAGTAACGCATAGACTTCTTTCGTCTTTCATCTTTCTTCTTCCTGCATAGAAGAAGAAAGATGAAAGAAAGACTCATTTGACTTTGATTTCGCTAACATCTTTCGTCCACTGTGGTTTGGGGATGTAGGTGCTGGCCAGTTTGACCGTGCCATGGTTGTTAAAATCCAGGAGGGTATTGTCATCCACCTGGGCCTTGGTCAGCGTTGCCGGGCTTGAACTGCCGGAAAGGCTGACTTCGCTGAAATCGGTCACACCGGCGGCCTTGAGCACATCGATCAGCTTGGGGCCTTCCTCAACCTTACCCTCCACCGTCAGGTTTGCCAGAGGTAGTTTTTTCAGGTCATCCCAGGTAAAAGCCATGCTGGAACCATCCGGTTTGATCACCTGGAAGAGCGCGTCTTTGCCGGGGGTGGGCTGGATGGCCAGAGGAGTTTTGGGCGCATCGGCGGCAGGCGCAACCGGGGTAGCTTGAGCGGCAGTTGGGGCAGTAGCTGGGGAGCAGGCAGAGAGCAATAGGCAAAAAGCGAAAAGCAAAACTAGGCTGCGCTGCATCCTAATCCACGCCGATCATGATGTTCGATGCCTTGATCACGGCATACGCCTCGCCGCCTTCTTTCAGTTTCAGGCTGTCAACCGAGGTGTTGGTAATGATGGATACCAGTTGGGTCCCGCCCGGTAATTCCAAAATCACTTCGGCGTTGACGGCCCCTTTGGCGATTTTGATGACTTTGCCTTTGAGGATATTTCGAGCACTGAGTTTCATGGCTGGTCTCCTAGAGTGGAATTTGTTCACCGCTATGGGCCGTGTTGTAACCGGTCAGCGAGTTGAGTTCCTGGCGAAATGAAGCGGTCTGCAGATGGTTTAGCAGCGGTTCGACCAGTTTGGTCCATTCCGCAGGAATGATTAAATCGTAACGTTCTTCAAAAAGCGGGATGAAGTCGAGTTGGTATTCGCACGCAGCAGCCTGAATCCCGATCGCGGCATCAACCGCGCCTGCCTGGATGGTTTTGGCAGATTCACTGTGGGTTTGGACAAATTGTCCATAGCCTCTAATCAAACTGACGGGCAGACCGATGTGGCTGAGTTCCCGATCAAGCCAGAGCCGCGTCCCGGAACCAGGATTCCGATTAATAAAGGTCACTTCTTCCCGGCTTAAATCCGATAAATCCTTAATTCCCTTCGGGTTGCCTGGCGCGACGATTAATCCCTGTGTGCGGTAAGCGAGTGTGATTAGCGAAACAGACCGGTCGGGGAACAGGTGGCGGACATAGGGCGTATTGTATTCGCCGCCGAGATCAAGCAAGTGCGCTCCGGCAATGTGGCACAGCCCCTGGCGCAGGTTGACCAGACCATCGAGCGAACCAACCGGCAGGGTGAGCATGGTGACGTGCCGATCAAGTCGGTTGGCGATGTGTTCTAAGGCAGTATCGTGGCTGCCGGAGAAAATGATGATGGGTTTCCGGCTCTGTGGTAGGATCAACTCTTGTAAAAGCAAGGCCGAGGCCTTAGCCCGATAGAATTTTTCGATAACGCCCGCCGTGATCCGTACCTCGGCGATTTCAATCAGCATGCCGGATTCAAGGATCTTGACGTGATGTCGTACCCAGGCCGGGGATTCATCCAGGGTTGCGCCCAATTGAGTTAGAGTGGCAGGGGCTGCCATCAACAGACGAAGAATCTTCAGTCGGTTCGAATCGGCCAAAATTTTGAGTTGGTCAAAGGTATGTACGGCTACAATTTTTTCCATAAATCATCTCGTTAAGGAAAAGCTTAACGGCAATTCAGTGTAGCATGAGCGGGGCTGATGCGTCAATATGACGAATCTCATAATTTTTGCGACAGGGGATTTGCAATCGACGTTCCGCGGCCGGGACGGCGCGGCTTTCAGCCAATTCGGAGCCTGTCTTCCACTTCACAATACAGTAAAATCGTTATAGCGACACATCCTGCAGAGATTGGAATGCTGCGATTCCTAATCTACTTGCAAAATGGTGTCGCTATCTATTTTCCTCCCCAACTATTTCTGGGTTGGCTGACCATTTTTTTGAATTGCGTTTTACCCGCCCGACTTATTGCGAAATCCCACGACAGGGGATTTTTGGCGGGCAGGAATTTTTTTATTTTCCCAAAACGCAGCCGAGATATGGCGCATAAGCGATCAGTGACCACAGCACCCAGGCAACAGCCCGCTCAACCTGCTCTTCTTGATCGGTACCAGGTACGATTGTTTCAGTGGGTAACATCAATATTTCTTTTTTGGTGATGCCCACTACAACTGAAAATGAATGTGGTTCATTCGCAGACCAGGATGAAGTTGATGAATAGGCGGTCAATGGACCCGAACTGCGCCAACCATGATAGCCCAACAAGACATCAATGATAACTTGCATCCGGTGCAGGATCGTTGTTGGGTTCCAGCGCATAGCATTTCCTCCGCGGTTAATGGCCTGTCCAAGTTTCTTTCGCAGACTGGGGTGCATTTCCAAGTAGCGAGTCAAAAGATATAGCGAAGCCCAAGGCATGCCTGCCTGCTCAAGAGGTGAGGCATCCTGGTTGTGCGAGGCGGCGTAGATAATTTGCATGATCTCGAAAAACTCATGGTCAGGGAGAGGATATTGGGGCTGTTGTGTGTGTGCCTGTTCTTGAAACCAGAACCAGAGGGCTTCCAGAGTCAACCGAATATCGTGCGCTGATTGTTGCAAAAAAGCTTTTGGAACCGGCAATAATATTTCTTGTTTGTTTTGGATCAGCATTTCAGACTTGATCTCTCGTTCCAGAGAGCTTATTTCAACCCAACGAGAATCCTGCGCCTCTGGACTCCAATCAGGAAGCTCCCTAAATTCGGCCAGCGGCATTGCTACCAGCTTGAATGGGAGTTGGCTGGTTTTGGTCAACATGGCAAATACTCTCCGCCAGACTTTGAGTGTTTTTTGAAAGTCTGCCCCTGGAGCTGCGTTGACAATCATCCGCCCCACAGGGGAAACATTTTGGCTTTCAGGGCTTTTGTAAAAGCCAAGTTTATTTTGCATACTCTCAGTGATTCGCCTCAGCAGGCTCGGAATGGCTTGTTGTTCTGTTTCAAAGATGGCTCGTGTTATGTCAGATAGTGTGACAAGATTATCAGGGCGGATGGCTTGTTTTCCTGCGTAAGCCAATTCGCATTCGGTGACGACATGCAGATAATTCTGTTCGGCAGCGATGCGCACATCCTGTAATATTCGATAAAAGCAGGGGTGACGAGGGGTGAATTTTCGCACAGCAGAAAAACAGCCTCAGGCTATACTTGAGTTACTCTACTTCAAGGAGACCGAAGAGCCGATGAAAACGACCATTTTGCCAAAACATGACCAAACGCAAGAGCAGCGTTCAATACTGAAGGTTTTTGCTGGCACTGTCCAGCATTTTTTTGGGTAGGTGGTCGACGGTTTTTGCTGGGGTGAGTGACCCACGCAATCCGAATCTGATCATTTACCCATTGAACAGCCTGCTGTTTACGGGGACATTTATGTTTCTGTGCCGTTTGGGGTCTCGGAGGGGGGTAAAGGATAAGTTGCGAGAGAATAGCGCATCACAGGCTAAGTTTGCGCTTTGGTTTGGGGTGGAAAACGTTCCACATGGTGACACACTCGATTATTGTTTCCAGCGATTGGACGTAGACCAAGTGCAGGAGCTGATATGCCGCAGTGTGGAAACCCTGATTCGCAAGAAGGTAATCTATCGATTCCGGTTGCTGGGGGTGTACTTTCTAGTGGCGATTGATGGAACCGGGGTACTGACGTTCCGAGAGCGACATTGCCCGCATTGTCTGACGAAGAAGTTGCACAACGGCGAAACCATCTACTATCATCCGGTACTGGAAGCCAAGCTGGTAGCATCCAATGGTTTTGCCTTTTCGCTCATGACCGAGTTCATTGAAAACAACGACTTAACAGCAGACAAACAAGACTGTGAACTAAAAGCCTTCTATCGTTTAGCGAAACGGCTCAAACAGCGTTTTCCCCATCTGCCCATATGTCTGTTGCTGGATGGACTCTTCGCTGGCGGGCCCACCTTCCACCTGTGTGAAGAGAATAATTGGAAGTATTTCATTGTTCTGTGCGAAAAGGATTTGCCTAACCTGCATCGCAGTTTTGAAGTTGCTATTGCTCAACTTCCCAATCAGTGCAAATCGGTCAAATTGGAAGAAGTCAGCACCCATTTAGGCGCCGAACACATCCAACAGGCATACCGCTGGGCAGAGGACCTGCTCTATACCGATAGCCAGAACCGCATCCATCTGCTAGGCTTGATCGAATGTCAGGAGTCTCGCGCTGATAATCATAGCCAAATCCAGTCTCTCCACTACAAATGGGTTACCAATTTCACCTTGACAACCCATAATATTGATATCCTCGCCAATCGAGGCGCACGCCTGCGCTGGAAAATTGAGAACGAAGGTTTCAACGTCCAGAAGAACAGCGACCTGAACCTCGAGCACCCCTACAGCGAAGACCCTACCGCCCGCAAAGTCTTCTATCTCTTGCTTCAATTAGCATGTATCTTCTTCCAAATCATGCAGCACGGCAGCTTACTTCTGCAAGCTTTCCCCAATCGCTTGCGCACCGCCAAAAACCTGGCTTTTCGTTTGCTCGAAGCTTGGCGCAACCTTCCCGTATCGACCCTAAATGACCTTCTCTCAGGCAAATATCAAATCCGTTTCGATACTTCCTGATCCCTTTCAGCTCTCTGAGCAAAGTTTTTCTGTCTGGTGTCTCTTAGCCTCTATGAACCATTGCGAAAAAACTTACGCCAGTCTGCTGCATGCATTCGTCTTCCCTTCATCGGTCAATCCAAGAGGCTTTTCCCTCCGGCCCTTTCACTGGGGAGGGGGGCTTTGTTTCTATCTCTCTGATCTCTTGCTCAACTCTTTGAAATCTCTTGGAGGCGTGCTTCCCTTTTCAATCGGTTCGTCACCTCTG
>CAZHWV010000084.1:0-18922 GCA_964536185.1 uncultured Anaerolinea sp.
AAGTTTACTCGTTCTCTTCCGTTTCATCTACCCCAAAATTTTGGGAAGATACTATTATCTGCTTATGGGTGGCTCTTTTTATAACTTAGAACAGCTTGATCAAGCAAGTATGCGATCTGCCAACTTTTGATATATTTTTGTTACAGGGTGATCCGGATATTTGCTTGAGAAAACCCCTGCGCTGGCTAGGGTCATCAAGTCGTCTGAATGCGGAATAACAGCCGCAACTTCGCAATTATATGTTTGTTCAACACGTCGTTTAACCTCGTCCATATCGAAGAGAGGCGGCACTTTGTTAACCAGAAGCAACATTTGCGGTACATCTAATTTGCGGGCTACTTCAACTGTTACGCTGGTGCCCTGGTAATCCTGCTGATCCGGGCGCATGATAAGCACCAGGGTATCTGAAATCGCGATGGAAAGAAGAGTTTCCTCATTCAAACCTGGGTGTGTATCGATGACCAACAAATCCAGCTTGAGTTTTTCAATCAAAGCACTAAAACCATCATTAAGCAACCCAACGTCATAGCCTTCACGCAGCACGCGGGCGATTTCGCCGGGTTTAATGCTGGAAGGAACCAGATACACTTTCCCTTTTACGTGCGTTCCCAGCGCTGAAGTTACATCGTGTGCAGTCTCTTCAATGCTGCATTTCCCCCACAAGTAATCATTCAACGATTTGCCCATATCATGGTCATCAATGCCGAAAAGCACGTGAATTCCCGGAGATTGGATATCGGTATCGACTACGCCTACTCTCAATCCTTTCAACGCACACAGATAAGTCAGGTTCGCGCTAGTATTAGATTTTCCGGTGCCACCACGAAATGAGTGAACAGAAATTATTTTGGCCATTGCGCTTCCTCCGCAAAAAAAGTAGTTATCGGGATATTTCCTATTGTTCAAGCAATTTTCATAAAACTGGTGCGAGATAGATTTTACCACGCCCCCCAAGAATCTTGTTTTTAATTTGCGGACGGCAATTTCGACTAACAAACTGACAGTTTGTAACAAATAGTGTTATTCCCCAGGCTTAAATACCGTAATTTGATTGTTCGCGACCAATAACTTACAAGGAGAAAAGCCATGAGGATCAAACAATAAGTTGAGAATGCCAGGGGCTGGCAATAGTCGGCGGAGAAACTCCAAGGAATCACGAACCTGGAAAAGAAGAAACAGCTGGCCTACATCAAATTTTCCAATTCGGCATAGCGATGGATGACCAGTTCAAGCATATCTTGGCGCAGCAACTCACCTTCCCATTGGCGGCCATCCAATTTATGCACCTGGTGTGCCAAATCGCTATCTCCCAAAACAACACGGATCCAGCGCTCAAAATCACCGCGCGCCTGGTGGTATTGAAGTGAGCCAAGCTGAACGGCGCTGAGCATCTCACGAAATTCTTGCAGGCTGGCAGCCGAAATGCCAAGGCTGGTGCCATTGGGAGCGCAAAAATAAAAACGCTTATACTCGGGCAGGGGCGCGCGTAGATATTTTTGCAAGTGGCGGATATGTGGGATGGTTCGTGGCCCAGCCTGAAAGCGGATCGGGGAGTGCGAGTTTTCTGTCAGAGGCCTATAGGCATTCGAGCACAGATACGCCTGGCCAACCGGCAAGGTAGGCAGTTGAGTGATCATATCCTGCGTGTCTTGAAACTTCGCCAGGTAGGGCTGTAAGGCGTTAATTTCATCCAGGTTTCTCAGGCGGGTCAATAAACAATCGTCGAGCTTTTCGATCAGACGAGATGATAGCTGGCTGGGGCAATAACTGACCAGGCCGACACTCAGTCCTTCATTTAAGCTATCCAGGAGCAGGTCGGTCAGTTCGCCGCCTGAAGACGGACAGAAGTACTGAGCCTCATCGATCAGGATCCAGTGCGGACGCCCGCGCCTGGTGCGTATTCCACGCAGGGCGCGCAAAAACTCCAGGGTGTACTCCTGCCGTTCGGATGGGATCCGGGTTGAGAGATCCACAACCACGCTGATGGCATGCCATTCGATCAGGTTGATCAGATCGGCGATGGAGGGCAGCGGAGATTGGGCAACACCGACGTGCAGGCAGTGAGTTATGGAGGCCAGCGCGGCGTAATCGCCTTCCGGGTCAATCACGCAAACCTGATAACCCAGCCTGAACAACTCTTCGACCAGTAGCCCAGACAACCAGGATTTACCGCTGTTACTTTCACCAAAAATGCCGATACGGCTGTCGACCATGTTCATTGGATCCAGGTAAATCGGCGCGCCATCCGAGGTATAGCCCAGCACAAGACGCCTCTCCGGGCGCTGGCGATGCTCAGGACCACGACGGGTGAGAAGCTGCCTGAAGAACTGGTTGATACCGGTTCCGGGGTCATCCAGATCTGCAGGCAGCACCACATCTGCCAGGGCTTTGATTTTGGGCAAGGCATTTGGCACGACCACTGCCAACTCAGCCAATTCTAACTGGCTTTGGTCATTTTCTGCATCCCCACAGACCACCAGATTATGTGGTGAGAAGGCTAGCTCCTGCAAAGCATAGGACAACCCGGTACCCTTGGTGGCTCCGGGTGGTAGCAGCATGACTGCGCCACAGTTGTATTCAATCGTTGCGCCTACATTGAGTTCTTGCAGAACTTTCATGACGGTCTCGTCATAAGGGATGCGCGTGGCAACAATGCTCATGCCGCGTTCAAGGGGGATATTTAGTCCTTCCAGACGCTGGATCAGGAGTGGGGAGAGCCGGCCAAAAGGTTGCTTGATTTGGTTCTTCATGGGAAAAAAGATCACCGCGCCATTTTCAGCGACGATTGCTTCGAAAATTTCGGCAAACGGCCCATCGTTAATAAAGTTAGCAAGCACACGACCGGTAGCCAAAATGAGAGTCATACCGGCTATTTTGGCCTGGCGTAGCAGATCCCAGGTCTGGTCTGGCACAACTCCGTTCCTGGCGATAGTGCCGTCCATGTCGGAAGAGAGAACCTTGAGATGGGTATGCCTGCGCCGTTCGATCGGGGATGTACCGATTTGCTCAGCAAATCGGGCTGATGGACCGCTGGGGGGAGCTGCCTGTTCGACAGGCGCCGCTTGAAAAAGCATTTTCTGAACCAGGTTGACAATATCACGCAAGTGAAATGGCTTGGGGACATAGGCGTTGGCCAGTTTTTGAACCCGCGTCTCCATTTCCGGGCTGCCATATGCGGTAATTAGCACGCAGAGTATGCTCGGACTCATCTGCCGGGCCTGTTTCAGCATTTCAAGGCCATCCATGCCCGGCAGGCGAAAATCGGAGATCAGCAAATCGAAATGTGTGCTGCGTAGCCGCTCAAGCGCATCTTCCCCAGACGAACATATCTCCACCTGGTAGAGCTTGTTGGGGCTGAGATCAAGAGCTCTTTTTAACGGCTGCGCCACGCCTAATTCGTCCTCAATAATCAGGATGTTGTTGCTGATCATGAACTCCACTCCTGTTCATTGCCAGAGGTGGAGGCGGGTAGCGTAATTGTAAATTGGACCCGGTCTGGATCATGCAAGTTCTCTGCGCTGAGGCGTCCGCCCATTTTCTGGACAATATTGAAGCTGATCGGGAGACCCAGGCCAGTGCCCCGGCTCTTGGTGGTATAGAAAAGCTCGAAGATATTTTCAAGCCGGTTGGCTGGGATAATGTTCCCGTCGTTAATAACGTTTAACCGAACTGATTCATCAACGGCTTCAGCGCTGAGGGTGAGCTGCCCGCCGCGAGGCATGGCCTCAATCGCGTTTATACTGAGATTCAGGAGTACCTGGATCATCTGGTCGGGATCTGTCAGGACAGGAGGAAAACCATCCGGTACAACCAGATTAATGTTCATCCCCATTTCCCGGACGGATTTTTCCACCAGCGCCAGGATGCGTTTGAATAGGTCGGATACAGAGACAGGCTGCGAATATGCTTTATTGGGGTTGGACAGATTGAGCAAACGGTTGGTCAGCTCGACCAAGCGTTCGATCTCAGTGTAACACAAACGTAAATGCTCCTGGCCTTCATGCGGGTCAAGGGCAAAATCCAGCATCAGTTCCAGGTTGCTCTGGATGGACTGCAGCGGGTTCTTGATTTCATGGGCCAGCTCAGCCGAGATTTGACCCATGACTGTCAGGCGCTCACTGCGTCCCAAATACTGTTCCATTTGTTTTCTCAGGGTAATATCACGCACCACGCTGATAATCCCGATCGGTTCGTCCATCTCGTTAACCACCAGTGATGCCCCGACTTCCGCAGGGAAAAGGGAGCCATCCTTCCTGCTGAGGGCAAATTCTTGTCCGCGCATGCTCCAGCCCTTGGGGAGCCGGGCAATATTTTCGGTAATCCACGAATTATTTTCCGGTCCAAATAGGTTAAATGCGCTCATGCCCAGCATCTGGCCTGGGTTTTCAACACCATACAAATCGGCAGCGCGCTGGTTGCACAAGATCACTTGCATACCCGGGCTGATGTAAATAATTGCATCCGGGGAAGTATCCACCAGGGTTCGGTAGCGCTTTTCGCTCTCGCGCAATGACTCTTCCGCGCGCTTACGCTTGGTGATGTCGATATGCATTCCACTCATCCACAATGGCTTTCCGTTGTTATCCCATTCAACAACGATGCCTTGACCAAGTACCCAAACCCAATGACCATCCTTGTGTTTCATTTTGGATTCGAAAGAATAATAATCTGTCTTGCCTTGCAAATGTTTTTCCAAAAGTTCAATGGATGTTTGCATGTCTTCAGGGTTTTTCAGCTGCATCCATTTCTCGAAGCTAATCGGCTGAAATTCTTCTAGGGAATAGCCAAGGATTGCCACCGATTTTTCATCGAAAATTGTTTCTCCGGTCTGGACATTCCACTCCCAGGTGCCCGCATTCGTTCCATTGATGATATTACGCAGCTTTTTCTCACTTCTTCTCAGCAAGTCTTCGGCCTGCTTGCGCTCGCTCATATCGATGTTCGTCCCAGAAACACGAACGGGTTTACCATTCGCGTCCCGTAGGATAAACCCGCGTAAAAGGATCGGGACATAATGACCGTCCTTATGGCGCAGACGAAACTCGACTTCGCATGTGTCTTGACCAGTCTTCAGGGCGCTGCCAAGAACCTGATCAACTAGCGAACGATCGGCTGGATGCACGAAACGTTCCCATTGGTTTGGATCGACTGGCAATTCTTCTAGGTCATATCCTAGTACCGCACTCCAATGTGGTGAATAGTATAGATCGTTTTTTTCCAGATTCCAATCCCACAGAGCGTCATTTGAGCTTCTCAGGATAAGTTGCATCCGTTCTTCGGACCGTTGCAGAGCCTGTTCCGCTTGTTGAATACGCAATATGCCGCGCACCCGCGCCAGTAATTCCACTTTCGTCACCGGACGCGCGATATACCCGTCCGCGCCGCTATCGAGTCCTTCCGCCTGGCTTTGCGAGTCGATGCGCGCGCTGGAAAGCAAAACCACAAAACATCCCGTTAGAGTCGGGTCAGTTTTGATGAGTCGACAAATGTCAACGCCGCTCATGTCAGGCAGATTCACATCCAGCAGGGCGAGGGCGGGCTTTTGATCGCGGGCCATTTGTAGACCAGTGAGACCGTCGCTGGCCTGGCAGGTGCGATAGCCCGCTTTATCCAACACGCGCACAGTTGCTTGCTGTAAAAGAAGATCATCGTCAACAATGAGAATTAAAGGCGTTGCAGTCATTGGAAATACTCCTGGTCGCCGGATAAAGGCAGGACAACGGAAAACATGAGCCCTTTACCCACTGCGCTTTAACCTTCGATTTTACTGTAATATCCCAGGTTACTATCCGGTAAAATCGCCAAAACCAACGCCGTTTTTTAAAAACCCGTTTGGCTGCATGCTTCAAACAGGCTATCCATTCGGATGATTTGACGACGGGTGACACGCCTGATTGTAACAGCGCTGAGTTCTTCTGTGTTGAAAGGGTCACAGAGATTGGTAAAATCAACGACAATTTCTCCACCCAGGGCAGCACTTCGGAAAAGCCGCGCCAAAAATCCCAAAAAAGTTACCAACGCGTTGACCAGGCATATGCGCCGACCTCCATACAGTCGCCGGTTGATCTGGTCCACATCCAGGGCTTTTACCCGCGCGGCTGCCATCTCAATCGCCAACGGGATCCTGTCTAGGCGGTAACAGATCTGGGCAAGTCGGGTGCTGCTCTCAATATCGCTGAACAGAAAGGTGGCCGTGCCGTCCGGGAGATTGGCCATGTCTGTTTTCCCTATTGTTTCAAATGGGTGAATAGCTCTGTTAATACTATAACCCAACCTCAAACCTTATACAATCACAACTTTCTACTAACCAGACCTGGCTCCCATTTTGCTGCTCCGCCTTTTCATCTCAGGGCAAATAAGAACGGATGTATTCCACGGAAACTTACTCAGGCACGATTGTGACGCGCAGGTGATTGGAGCTATCGAGGAGGTCGCCGTTCAGGGTGAGGAGCAGGCTGATGGTCAGTATTCGGTCAAAGCGTGAAGTCGGCATAATTAATCCTAAAAGATAAGGATGAGGAAACTACGCCCGGTGCCGGTAATGTGGTGAGCAAAAACAAATTTGTAGCGAGCCGAACTGGTTTGGAGCGTTTGCCGGAACAACTGGTACTGGCAAACGCCGAGGGTCACTTCCACAGGTCGCCGGTTGGCTGACTGCTGTCACCAGCGCGGGATTCGTGAGATGAACCACGGTTTCTGGCAAAGTGCAAGCTCCCAAAAAGAGCAGCAGGCTTGCCAGAAGGTTGCGAAGGGGTTTTTGAACAGGTAGTCCTTTCAATATTGGCCAGTTTGGAAGGTTGGCAGGCAATCAACCGGGTCACAGCACGATGATCTTTCTCGGCAGTGCCCCGGCGCACTGGCTTATTTGAACAAAAAGTCAGTGTTGGGGATATCAGGCATGGGAATGGCCTGGGAGTACAGGTAGGTGCCGGTGGGGTGCGACTGGTCACCAAGTAGTTCGCTGCGCAGAGTGTTGAGTTCGGTTTTTTGCGTATCGGTCAGGGACTGGCTCACTTTGGCGAAGTTAACCGCCAGGTTGTAGATGATCTCGCCATCATACGCGCCATATTGTTCCATCATACTGAGTACAGTGGCTTTGTCGGCGACGCCACCATCTTTGAACTTGCGCAGTTCCATTGAAATCTGCTCACGGATGGCGACAATACTCTGCAAAGATGGTTTCTGAACATCCACCAGTCCGGTGATAATCTGCGCCTGGCCACTGTTCAGCTTTTGGAGCATGGTCTCACCCAGATCGCCGGTCAGGTTGGTGGGAATAGAATAGGTCGGGTCGCTCATGGCTTTGATGTCTTTCAGATAGAAGGAGCCGAAATAGGTGCCGTGACGTTCCGGGCAGAAGTAGACATCCGCTTCGACGGAACCGGCATACCAGGAGTACATATCGGCGGCATAGGTCATCACGGCCACTTTTACGTCGCGGTCAAGCCCGCGAATGTCTTCCGGCTCTGTTACAACCGGCCATTCTTTCATCCCTTTACCGACCATGGCATCCAGGTAAGCTTTTTGGTCTGCGCTCATCGAGGTGATGAGTTTGCCCATCAGCTCCGCGCGGGCGAAACTAATCTCACCATCCAGCCGGTACAATTCGGTGGAATAGACTTTGACGGCGTCTGCGCTCAGACCAGTTGTTCCGCTGGGCAGCTCGCCAGCCACCAGGCGGCGGAAAGCATCGATCAGGACGAAGCGTTTGTACCCGTATTCGTTGATTGAAGCTACCTGACTCTGGGCCAGCGCCACCAGTTCTGCGCGCTGGGCTGCGGTCAGAGTGTTAAGCATGTTCATCGCGGCGCTGGTCAAGAAATCACCCGCGTGGCCCATCTGGCTTGGGTCGTTGTCGCGCAGGTACTGGAAGCCCCAGAAATCGGCCACTTTTCCGGGAGGAAAGAAGGCATCCGCGCCCAGATCGCCGGTCATAAAAGCCAGTGTGTCGTAGGAAATAGTCATACCCTGAGCTTTGTCGGAAATGGCCTGTTCGATGTTGTAAGCGGAACCGTTGGCGTCAAACTGACCGCCGCCTTGCTGACCGCCAGCTTGCTGGTCACCAGTAGCGGACTTAGTGTCTTGTGATGGATCGCGCTGTGGCGAGCAGGCCAAGAGATTCTGCACTGTTTCGCAGATACCTGTCTCGCTACCTTTGTCGGATGTGAATTCACAGGCATCCTGCACATTTTTTGTACTGCAAGCCGCGATGGCGGCTTCTGGAGGTGTGCCTCCGCCCTGAGTATCTGCCTGAGTCTGGACATTTGCTGCCGGCGCTGCCTGATCTTGTGTCACAACCGATGAATCTTGCGCCGCTTGTGGGATTGGCGCTGTGACGGATTGGTTCGTCGGGGCGGCGCTGCCACGCGAGCAGGCTGAGAGCAGCATGGTGATGATTACGATGCAGTACATCAATTTTGTTTTCATTCTTGCTCCTTTTTTACTAATTTTAGATGGGTATGAAGGCGCATCTGGCGGTTGTGCGTAAGGCAAATTGCCAATCTGACCTACCTTTCGCTATATTTCACACGGATTTTCTCCTTATTGTCTGGCATACACGACTTGCATTTCCGTGCTTGCGAGCGTGATGTTTTGGATGGCTTCCAACAATGCGGCGAGGTTGACTTGGTCAGCAGGGATGGAGAGTTGCGGCTGGGCAGAGAGAGCGTAGACGGTGTAAGTGTAGGTTTTATCGCCGGGACCTTTGGAGCAGGGCGGTGCGTATTCGTTTCTGTCATTCACGCTATTGGTACCAAGCGTCCCCAGGCTGCTGACGTTTTTGGCAAGGCTGTTCACATCTGCCGGGATGTTGTAAAGTACCCAGTACCAGTGGATAGCATCATCCGGCGCGACATGGTGCATGACGACGGCGAAGCCAACAGTCCCGGCAGGCGCACCGCTCCATGAAAGCGCTAGAGACGAACTCGCGCCATCGCAGGTGTATTCGACCGGCAGTCGGCCATCTGTGCCCAGATCGGGGCTGCTCAGGGTGAAGGTTTGCGCCTGGGATGCGCTCGATTCCCCACTTGCCGTGCTGGAGCTGCTCGCCGATAACTGGATGGTGTACACCGCTGTCCGGGCGGTGATGAACAGGGTCTGACCATCTTTCCCGGCAAAAGCCAGGTTGGTCGGGTTTTCCGCGGTCGGGATGTCGCGTAGGACCTTCCCATCGGCATCCAAGATCTGGACTTTGTTCGGCGTGGTCAGGTACAGGTTACCAGCGGCATCCAGTTCCATCCCATCCGAACCGACAGCAACGAATAACTCTTTATTGCTCAGGCTGCCATCGCTGTTGATGGTATAGGTAAAGATCTGCCCCGCGCCGTGGTCAGCCACGTAGAGCGTCTTTCCATCGGGTGTGCCCACAATCCCATTCGGACGGGTCAAATCGCTGATGACCTGCGTCACCTGGGCGTGGTCCGGCGATAGGTAGTAGACGTACTCGCCAGCCTGTACGACCGGGGACTGGTAAACCGGGTCGCTGAAGTAAATGCCACCCTGCGGATCGATCCACAGGTCGTTCGGTTCGTTGAATCGGGCGCCATTGTATTGGTCGACCAGGACGGTGATCTGGCCCTGTGGGTCGATGGAGATCAACTGGCCTTTGCCGCCTTCACAGGCGATTAAATTTCCACTTTTATCGAAGGCCAGGCCATTGGGCATGTTTAACCCATCCACAAAGAAGGAGACACTGCCATCCAGCGCCCATTTGTAGATTTTCCCGGCATTGATGTCTGAAAAATAGACGTTGCCAGATGGGTCGGTTGCCGGGCCTTCAGCAAAGAGATACGAGCCGGAAATCTGCTGGAGTTCTGGGTTGGCGATGTATGCGCTTTCGGTGGGCTTTTGCTCCGTCGGCTGCGCTGTCGGTGCTTGCACCTGGGCAACCAGCGATGGTTGCGTAACTGTGGCAGACGGCTCCGCGAGGTGGGTGGGGGCGGTGATATTGGCGCAGGCGCTGGTCAGTATCACCAGCAACAAACAGATCGGAATAAGTGCGAGTTGTGGGCTTTTCATCTGGTCTCCTTGTATTCTTGTGCTTATCTTACAAAAGATATGTTCAGAACTTGTTCAGAAATGTTTTGGTTTTTGTATGATCTTCTCTCATGCCTGGTTAGCCGCCGCACCTGGAGTTGTAGTTTCAAGCGGACTTGCCTCCACAATCACATAGATTGGGTGATGACAGGTCATTCAATTTCTGTTATTTTAAGAAGGTAACCCGTTCTCATGATGGAGGTAGATATGGCTACGCTGACCCAGATGTACAAACCCTATTCGCTGCGCCTCACCATCCTCAAAAAATGTGACGAAGCCATCGAAAAACTCATTCCGCGTCCCTGCATAGTGGTTTCGTTGGGATTTATTCTGGCTGGATTGAGCATTCCGCTACTCATGGCAGTCAAGTTTCTCTCGGTCACTTTTTTGCTTGGATTTGTGGGCTTTATTTTGGTTGCAACCGGTGGAGTGCTGGCGCTCATCTCTTGCGGAGAAATTTAAGATGAATGACATGGATAAATTCAGTCGGGAAGGCTAGAGGAGCGGCTATGACCGACGAAACCAGCTATGAAATCCGTGTGCGGGAAGTGCTGGACGAGAAATGGGCAGCTTGTTTTGCGCCGTTCACACTGGCTGCCGGACCAGGTGAAACCATTCTCACCGGTCGCGTTCAGGACCAGGCTGAATTGTTCGGCGCGCTGATAAAAATTCGCGACCGGGGGCTTAAATTAGTATCGGTCAATCCGCTTACGCAGCAATAAAAAGCCGGTTATCTGGCACAAGACCCCCGTGTCCTTTTGGAGCGCGGGGGTCTTGTGTGTATAATGAAATGGTGACCATGTTGATGCTAACCAAGTTCTACTTTCCACCCGCGCCTGACGGGTTTGTGGCGCGCCCGCAGTTGCTGAAAAAAATGGACGAGGCGTTGACCCACCGTCTGACACTGGTTTCTGCTCCGGCGGGGGCAGGGAAAACGACGCTGGCCAGCGCCTGGGCGCAGTCAGTTCGCCAAAGGCGGGCGGCGGCCTTTGGCTGGCTCGCGCTTGATGAAGCGGATAATGCTCCGGGGCGTTTCTGGGAATACCTGGCGGCGTGCCTGGATGAAGGGGGCGCGGTCCTCGATTCAACCAGTACCCTGCCTGAAAACGGAGCGCAAGCTGACGGCGAGCAGGTTCCGGCTGGATTACTCCGGGGCTTGATCAATCTTCGGGAAGAGTTAATCCTGATTCTTGACGACTATCATCTCATCCAAAACCCTGAAATTCACACCGCCCTGGGAAGTTTGCTCGAACATATGCCCCCGCGCCTGCATCTTGTTTTGTTGACCCGTTCAGACCCGCCGCTGGAACTGGCGCGCAGGCGCATCCTGGGCCAATTAATCGAAATCCGCATGGAACAACTGCGCTTTTCAGCGCAGGAAGCCGCCTCCTTTTTGAAAAAATCTGCCGGTGTGCAACTGACCGAGGCTGAGGTAGCCGCGTTGAATTCCCGCACCGAGGGCTGGGCTGCCGGACTGCAAATGGCGGCGATTTCGCTGCGCGGGCGCGCGGATGCCGGGGCATTTGTGTCCGCCTTTACCGGGAGTCACCGTTTTGTGTTTGATTTCTTGATTGAACAGGTGCTCAACCGCCAGATACCGGAAGTGCGCGACTTTTTGCTCAAAACTTCGGTGTTGGAGCGGTTTTCCGCACCGTTATGTGAGGCGGTCGTTGAAATCAGGTCAGCGCGCGGCTTCTTAGATACGCTTGAGCATGCCAATCTGTTCCTTGTGCCGCTCGATGATGAGCGCGGCTGGTTTCGTTATCATCATCTGTTTGCTGATTTGCTCAAGTTGCTGCTGGAGCAGGTCTACCCTGGCCTGGCGGTGGAACTGCACCGGCGGGCGAGTGAGTGGTTCGAGTCGCAATGGATGATTCCCGAAGCCCTGCAGTATGCCCTGGCAGCGGGAGATATGGAGTTGGCGGCGCGCCTGGTTTCGGCCAATGTGCTGGCGCTGGTGGAGCACGCTGAACTGGCGCCGATCCTGCTGCGTATGGACGCCGCGCCGCGTGAACAACGCGCATACCTTCCCTGGCTGGAAGTGGCGCATGCCTGGGCGCTGGTGTACACTGGCCAGATGGAACGCGCGCAGGCGGCTGTGGCATTGGCTGAAAAACGGCAGGATACGCTGCCTGAAGATGAGCGCGATCGGATTTGCGGACACATTGCCGCTGTGCAGGCGTATGCAGCCTGGGTGCATGGGAGTCAGTCATCTGCGGAGGAGTTAGCCGAAACAGCGGCGCGCCTGTTGCCTGCTGAGGAAATTGCTGTGCGCACGCTCAACCTGACCACCCTTGGCAACGCCCTGATGCAACATCAGGCCGACCCGCGCGCGGTGGAAGTACTGGAACAGGCTTTGTCGCTGGCGCGGCAAGCCAGGCAATCGCATGTGTTGATGCCCGCCGCCTCGGCGTTGGCGTACGCGTATATCAACATGGGTAGGCTGCGTAAAGCCCATGCCGTTTGCGAGGAAGCCATCGAAATTGCGGAAGCCTACCAGCGGCGGAATGGTCAGCCCCTGCCTGCCGCCGCCAGCGTCTATGCGGAAATGTCCAGCATCCTGAGCGATTGGGGCGAATCCGGGCAGGCCATCCAGATGGCGCGAAAAGGACTGGCCTTGAGTGAATTATGGGGGCAGGCGGATACCATCGTGCTCTGCTTGCTGCAACTTATTGGCGGTTTTTCATACACCGGTGAAATGGAATCCGCGCAACAGGCGCTTCAGCGCGTCCGCAAAATAGCGCAAAATGTGTCGCCGTGGTTTGTCTGGAACGTCGACAACCAGGAGGTTCGTCTCTGGTTGGATGTGGGTGAGATTGCCCAGGCGACCCGCGCAGCCCGTGAAATGGTCGGTTCATTGCCAATCTCGATCGAAGCGCTCCTGCTGGTGAGACAAAACCGGCTGGATGAAGCCTTGGTTCTGGTGGAGCAGTCCCTGCCCCAAGTTGCCAATGACCCTTCGCCAGTCGTTATCCGCCTGGGTATTGTCCAGGCCCTGGCATTTTCTCTGAAAAAAGATGAAGCCCGGGCGCTATCAGCCCTCAAACGCGTGCTTGAACTCGCCGCGCCGGAAAACTGGGTGGCAACCTTTGTTCGTGAAGGCGAGTCGATGGAAAAATTGCTGCGCCGGGCGGTGGCGAAATCCATTTGCCCAGAATTTGCCCGCAGGCTGCTTTCCGCTTTCGAGGCGCGGCGCAAACCGCAGCCGCTTCCTCTCGTCAATACGTTAATCGAGCCCTTGAGCGAGCGCGAATTGGAGATTTTATCCCTGCTTAACGGCCCCCTCTCCACCCCTGAGATTGCCGGACAATTAATCATCTCAGCCAACACCGTGCGGACGCATATCAAGAACATCTACGGCAAATTGGGCGTCCATGGGCGTAGCGCTGCGGTCAGGCGGGCAAAAGAGTTGAGTGTGTTGGGCTAATTCCCGATTTTGTTTATGCTGAAGCATCCAGGGTTTCGCCGCGGCCCTAACACAGGCATTCCTGGGTTACAAGATGCCGGATATTTATTCAGCGGCGGCTATGGCTGTATCAGATTGGGTCACGCAGGATTGGGCAAGTCATGCAATGCCCACCGCCGCGGCCTTTTCCAAGTTCAAAACCTGGGATGGTGATGACTTCCACCCCTTCCGCGCGCATTCTGGCAATGGTGTATGTGTTGCGCTCGTAAGAAACAATCACGCCTGGTTCCAGGGCAATCGTGTTATTGGCATCATCCCATTGCTCGCGTTCCATCTGGTACTGGTCACCGCCCGTTTCGACAACGCTCAATTTTTTGAGCTTAAGAGCATTTGCCACAGCGGAAATGAAATCCTTTTCCCTGGTAACATGGAAATCGCCCGGTTTTTTTCCGGGGCGCAAACTGATTGCGCGGATCTGGTTTACCACCTGTGGAAACATGGTGACTTTATCATGATCAAGCATGGTAAAGACGGTGTCGAGATGCATATGCGCGCGATCTTTCGTCATGATACAGGCGATCACGCGCTCGGCATTCCCGCTGGTAAACAGGGCATCAGCAACTTGCTCGATCATACTTCCCTGGGTGCGTTCAGACATGCCGATGAGAACAGTTCCTTTCCCGATCGGGAGAACGTCGCCGCCTTCCAGCGATGAACGGCCCATAGTTTGTAAGGTGAATTCGCCATCGCTTGCGTTCGGATACCAGTAGGGAAATGAGGCTTGCTGGAACAGGGGGTGGTGATGGTAAATGGCAAACATATTGAGCGATTCACGGCGGCGCGCGGGCCAGTACATTGGGTTGACAGACACGCCATTAAATATCCAGCAGGAAGAGTCGCGGGTGAAGAGTGTATTTGGTAATGGTGGGAGCAGGAACGCATTCATATCCTCAAGGCCGGCAGCGTGCAGCGAGACGCGGCTGAACTTCTTCCAGTTCAAATTGGCCTCACCCGCGGTCAACCCACCGATCAGGTGCCGGGCCAGGATATCCGGCTTCAGGCTCCACAAGAATTCACGGATTTCGTCTACAAGCGCCCATCCAACCGTATACTCGGTCGCGACTTGCTCGATCAGCATCCGCCGGGCATCTTCGCTGGCTTCCAGGGTCTCAATCAGCAGGTTTTGGACATACAGGACTTCTATCCCTCGTTCGCGCATGACCTGGGTGAATTGATCGTGTTCCCACTCTGCTCGTTCCACCCACAGAACATCATCAAAAAGTAATGCATCATGATTGGAAGGCGTAAGTCGTTTCAAGCTCAAATCTGGCCGGTGCACGATAACTTTGCGAAGCTTTCCTACTTCTGAGTAAACACCAAAGTCAGTCATTTTTATTTTCCTTTTTCTTGGTCAAACAGGAAAAAACCGAGGCGACAAATATATTTTACTCGTTTATAGGTTTGATCAAAAGCGGGAGAGAAAGCCTTGCTTGCAATGAACGACAATCGGTGGGTTGGCCCGCACGCGAAGCGGTTATTATTGCGGAGTTCTTCCGCAAAAATAACCATAAAAAACCAATTTTTCTTGGGTGTAAGCTTTCCGACCCACCCGTGAATAAATACTAGCGCATATTAGAACAGTCTGTTGGGTGAGAAGCCTATTAGGGCATTGATGATAACGGCCACCTTTTTTTTATTCTCACAATTTATCGAATCTAATGACATTGTTGCGACCTGCTTCTTTGGCGCGGTATAAAGCTTGATCAGCCTGACTGAGGATCATGTCAAATGATTCCTGGTCATTAGTAAGACTGGCGATGCCTGAGCTGATGGTGAGCGCAACTGGCTTGCCGTCCAGATGCATGGGTTGTGCTGTCAGCGCCAGGCGAACGCGCTCAAGTACATCATACGCCTGTTCTTGATTTGTCTCCGGCATGAGCAAGACAAACTCATCACCACCGAATCGCGCAAAAACATCGATTTCACGGATATGTTTCTGGCATATTTTTGTAAACGCAACCAAAGCCTGATCGCCTGCCGCGTGTCCAAAGGTGTCATTAACTTGTTTGAAATGATCGATATCGATCAGTGCAATGGCAGGTGGACGCTTGAGCCGAATGGCTCGTTTTATTTCGCTCTGTGCCAGCTCTATAAAATGTCGACGGTTGGATACCTTGGTCAGTTCATCTGTCGTGGCCTGTTGGCGTAATTCTTCTTGAAGCTTTTTTCGATCTGTGATGTCGGCAATGATGTGCATGCGTCCAATGACTTGACTCTGCTGCCCGCGCAAAGGCGCCACCGAGAGACTCACGGGGAACTGTGTTCCATCTTTTTTCAAGCGCAGGGTATCCAGGTTGCTAAATGCCATTCCGTTGATGGTGGCCTGGCGCAGGGCTTCATATTCCTTGGACTTGTTTTCGGGAACAGTTGGATTGGCCTGTCCAAGGATTTGTTTATCCGACCAACCAAACATTGCTTCCGCGGCTGGATTCCACATCGTGAGGTGGTCTTCGTGGTCGAGAGCCAGGATTGCCAGCGGCGAAGAATGGATGATGGTCTGCAGAGCATCGCGCGTGTCACGCAGTTGCTCCTCAGCCTGCTTGCGCGCGGTGATGTCCATCATCATGGTCAAGAGGCAAGGTGTGTCGTGCAAGGCAATCGGGGTGATAAAGATGAGCGCGGGAAATATCTCGCCGGATTTTCGGCGTAAACGGATTTCCAGGTTTTCGACCCGCCCATGCGCCTGGATTTCGCGAAGGATGTTCGGACGCGTATCATCGTCCGCCCATAAATTCAAGTCAGAAGAAGTTTTGCCAATGGTTTCAGCTTGACTATAACCTAGTACGCGCTCAAACGCATCGTTGACATCTGTGTAACGCCCTTCAGCCAATGTGCTGACCCCAATAACAATTGGACTCAAGCGGAGAATGGTGGCGGTGCGCCTTTCGCTCTCACGAAGTTCATCTTCTATTCGCTTTCGCGCGGTGACATCCCTAAATGACCAGACGCGGCCCTTGGTCAGCTCATCTCGAAAGAAAGGACGCGATAGCCGCTCAAACACCCTCCCATCCTTGAAAGTCAGGCCGTCGAAACTTTCTTGCTCTGATTGGTAGAGTTCCTGAACCTTGTCGCGGAACACTTGTGGATTGATCAATTGCTCAAACACGTGCTGGATGAGAGCCGCATCATCCTTGCCGGCAAGCACTTTTGCTGGGATCTGCCACATTTCAACAAAACGCTCATTTACAAACAACACCCTGTTTTCAGAGTCAACCGCGAGAATGCCGTCAGCCGTGGATTGCAGAACCGCTTGCAAGGATGACTCGCTCTCGCGCAATTTTCCTTCCGTGTGCTTGCGCTCGGTAATGTCGTTGTAGACCACTGCAACGCCTAATCCTTCGGCGGGGATGGGGGCGGCGGTCACGTTAATCCAGGTGACCTGTTGGTCGCCTTTGACAATTCCCATCTCGATATTTTCGATGCGGCGCTGCTCTTTCAGCGCGCGAACACTCGCAAATTCACCGGCTGGCATCGGTGTGCCATCCGATCGAATAATCTGCCACTCACTTCCATCCACTGCACGTTTTTCATGCGCGTTTTTGGATAAGCACAGGATATTTTCGGCTTCTGTATTCGATTCTAAGATTTTGCCATCAGTGGCGGCAATTGTTATGCCTAGTGGAAAGGCTTCAAACAAGGTCGTATATTTAGCCAGATTGGTTTTCCGTTCTTGCACTTCTTGCGCCAGGAGTTCGTTCGCCGTGACGAGTTCGGCGGTGCGCGCCTGGACGAGGTTTTCCAGGTGGTCGCGATATTGCTGTAACTCTTGCTCTATTTTTTTGCGCGCCGCAATTTCCCAGGCCACATCGGCAAGATAAGCAACGAGTTTAACATCCTGATCGGTATACTTCGTGATTTTGTTACCCACACCCAGAAGGGCGACCACCTTGTCCTCGCGCAGAATGGGCACCACCAGGTCGCGGTGGATGTCCGCATGACCTTCGGGTAGACCCTTCTTGTGCGAAAGTGAGGCGTAATCGTTATGGATCACGGGACTCTTTTGATAAATCGCATCCACCCAAACGCCGGCTTGATCAATGTTGTAATGCGAGCCTTTTCCTACTGCGGTACAAAATTCATCCACAGTTCGCGTGGACCATGCTTGCAGAGAGATGGTGATTTGATCCGCTTCTAAGAAATGGTAAAAACCGATCGGGCTGTTTACAAGCACGCCGACTTCGTCGAGCGTTTTTTGTAAGAACTCTTCCAAAGAATGGGTCTCGGAAAATTTCATCAAGCGCAAACGAAGCTCTAGTAAATCTTCAGACTGCTTTCGCTCGGAAATGTCACGAATGATGACCAGATCGGCGGGCTGACCTCGCCAAACTGTTTTCGAGGCGGTGATTTCAATGGGAATTTTGTGGCCATCTTTACAGCGAATGGCGGTTTCATATTGGTTGGGCACCGGTTCGCCTGCGATACGGCGACGTAGGCGGTCTGCCAGCAGCGGGAACTCGTCGGGATGCGCCAAATCTTTCATTGTGGTCTGGCTGAGTTCAGCCAATGGGTAGCCAACCATCTCTGCAAATTTGCTATTCGCAAAAACGGTCTCGCCTGTAGCGACAGCAATCAAAATCCCATCATTGGCATGATTGACGACCGCTTCAAAACTGATTTCGTGTTCGCGCAGGGCTTCGTTCGCATGGGATAATTCTTTGCTACGTTCGTGAACGCGGATTTCGGATTCTGCGTGCGCATGTTGCAGTGATTGTTCAGTGTATTTTTGTTGCGTAATATCGCTGATAAAACCTTCAAGCGCGAGTAATTCACCGCTCTCTGTAAAGACGCCACGCCCACGTTCCATCACCCATTTTTCCATGCCGGTTACAGTGATGATTCGATAGACTATATCGTATGCGGACTGGGTTTGCAAAGCGGATTGGACGCTATTCCAGACCTGGGCTTGATCGTCAGGATGGATTACTTGCCCATACGCGATTACGCGATTGTCAATCAAATCCGCAGCCGAATAGCCGGCCAGGTCGAGGCAGCCCTCACTGACAAAGTCCATCGTCCAACCCTGGTCATTGCGGCAACGATAGGCCATTCCCGGTAAATTGCTCATCAGGGTGGTCAAGCGGCGTTCGTTTTCGCGCAATAGTTCTTCCGAATGTTTGCGTTCGGTGATTTCCAATTCCAATTCACGATTGGTCTGACCCAAAGCAGTAGTACGTTCCTGAACTTGAGATCCTAAATTTTCATTGAGAATTTTTAATTTAGCTTGCGATTTGTGCAAGCTCTGCGTGGTAGCGCTTAGAAAGAGAATCAATACCAACAAGAGAGCAAAGATTGCGGAGGACAGAATAATCTGCGGCCGATATAATTCCAAAAATGAATATTGGCGGTTCTTGACGATGCTATCGGGTGGCAGAAGCGATAAGGGAATATTAAAGCGCTGTAAAGCCAGGTGATCAAAAATAA
>CAZHWV010000085.1:0-515 GCA_964536185.1 uncultured Anaerolinea sp.
GGCTTGGAAATTGACCAAGCATCGCCGTAACCCAGTTTTGAATTTGGAATTGCTGTAAAATAGAAATCGCTATACGCGTTTCCAAAGAGTCAGACCGTTTCGGATAAAACGATAATTCGCGATCTGCGTGCGCATATCCTGCAAGTCTGCAAAAAGGGACGAGATCTGTGATTTGTGGGCTGAAATTCCTGCTTGCCAAGCCGCCAACCCATGCTCAGAAATAAAATAGGCTTTTGGCTCCATGCGCTCGGTGGCTGTAACCAGTTCCCTTTCATGCGTGAAAAGATAGGGCACATCGGCGTAATACAACAATGGACGGACCAGGCACTCGAGGGCTGAGCGAATAATAACATGGTCTACGTGCCCCCCTAATGCCAGTGGGCAGACGATTGTGTCCTGGTCGTTTAGTCCTTGGGCAATCTGGATGGTGGTTTCTTCCACAATGCCGGTCTCTTGATGGTGGATAGGGTCAAACACGTCATGGCTGTAAAAAAGCGAACCGATATTGGTGCGCC